>NZ_DCYC01000043.1:0-2512 GCF_002330965.1 Arsenicicoccus sp. UBA2120 | reverse complement strand
TCTGCACGCGACGCCAGGCTGGAGGACCGGCAGCGTCATCTGGGTGGGTTGCTACATGAAACCTACTCTAAAGATTTTTAGAGTAGGCCCCACGCGGCTCCGGGCAGAGCGGATCCACGACGGGCATGCAAGACCCAGGAGTGTGGCGCAGGTCACATCCACAGGTCTAGCGTGGGGACGTGGAGATCCAGCTCGTGCGATCCTTCCTCGCCGTGGTGCGGACGGGGTCCGTGACGGCGGCGGCGCGCGAGCTCGGCTACTCTCAGCCCGCGATCACCGCTCACCTCAACGCTTTTGATCGCCAGGCCGGCGGCTCGGTGCTCGAGCGTGGCCGGGGCGGCGCCATACTCACTCCGCTCGGTGAGCGCATGCTCCCCCGAGCCGCGCGCGTGGTCGCCGAGCACGACGCGCTCCTCGCCGAGGCGTCCGACGCGGGCGGGACGGGCACGCACCTGGTCGTCGGCTACGCGACGTCGACGATCCTGCCGTATGTCGAGCGCCTGGCGCAGATCGCCGCCCGGGCCCTGCCGCGGGTGCGGCTCAGCCTGGTCGCGCTGGAGCGGCCCGCCCAGATCGGCAACGACCTGCTCGCCCACCTCGTCGACCTGCAGGTCGTGCCCGGTCCGCTCGACGACCCCCGGCTCGTCTCGCGGCTGCTGCACCCGCTGCGGGTGGGGGTCCGGGTGACGGCCGCAAGCCCTCTGGCCCCCATGGCGAGCGTGCCGCTGGAGGTGATCCTCGGTCGACCGCTGCACCGCTTGGAGGGCGTCCCTCTGGCGTGGGACCGCTACTGGTGCGCGTGGATCGGCCACGGCGGTCCGCCCGAGCCCGGTCGCGACGTCGGGACGTTCGCCGAGTGCCTGTCGACGATGCAGGATCGGCGGCACGTGATGATCTGCCCGTCAGCGCCGTTCGTGGTGCCGCCGGCCGGAGACGTGTGGCGCCCCCTCACCGGCGTCGGCGAGGTCTGGCTCGAGATCGCCCACCGCGCCAACGACCACCGCCAGGCGGTCCGGGCGGTGGCCTCGTTGGCTCCGGCGACGGTCCGGTCGGCCCCCTCGGCGACCGTTCCCACCGCTGACGAGCCGGGTCAGGGCTGGGGAGCCTCGACCACGGTGGCGGCGAGGGTCTCGAGGGCCTCCGCCATCGGATAGGGCCGCCCCGCCTCGAACGCCGGCGGCGTCGGCTCGCTCGGGATCACGACGTCGCGTGAGGGGTCGGCGTCGTCGTGCAGCCACAGCCCCATGAAGAGGCACGCCGGCACGCGCAATAAGCGTTGCTCCAGCGGAGCTCCGCCGCCGAGCTCGTCGTCCAGGCCCCGCGCCGCCTCGCTCAGCCTGGCGACGCCCTGGGCGAGGTCGCCATACGAGACCTGCCGGACCTCGGGCGACGCATCCGCCCGCACGTCCAGCTCGGCCAGCGCGGTCAGCCCGGCGCGCTGCACGACCGCCAGCCAGCCGATCGGCACGACCTGCGACAGCGCGTCGCCGGAGCGGAGGGCGTCGGCACCCAGGTGGTATGCCGGCCACGACGCCTGGGGTGCGGCACCGCCTGCCTGGTCGTCCACGGGTTCCTCCGTCCGGGCATCGATGAGATCGGTGACGGTGCCGGCGATCTCGTCGCCGAGGCCGGGCGGTGGTTCGGGCACGTAGGTGCTCATCGGCATACCTCTCAGCGTGTCAGGTAGGTGTGGGTCACCGAGCCGGTGCCCAGGTAGGAGCTGTGGAGCGTGGAGAGCCGCACGTCGGACGCGCCGGACCAGGGGTCCTCGACCCCGACGAACTGGTCCACCGCGAGGTAGCCGTCGACGACGACCGCGTGGCCGCCCCCACCGCTCCACTCGATGCGCACGCCGACCGGCCGGCCCCCGTCGATCTCGCCCCGCACGGTGTCGAAGCTCGGCCGCGACTCCGAGAAGCTCGCGAGGTGGCCGGCCGCCCGGATCGCGGCGCCCAGCCCGGTCTGCTGGTTGCACGGTCCCGCGCCGCCGGTCGCCGTGCAGCAGTCGGTGCGGCTGAGGTAGGTGTTGGCGAACGTGCACTGCATGAGGTTGGCGCCGTAGAAGTTGGCCACGCTGACCGCGACCGCGCACCAGCACCAGTTGGTCTGCTGCTGGTGCTGCACGGTGAAGGCGAGCCGCCGCCAGTCCAGCGGCGGATGCTGGGAGCCCCGCGGGCGGTCGAGCAGCACGATGTCGGTGACCACGTTGAGCGGCGCCCCCCACGCCACGTCCACGACGAACGTCACGCCGTGGTTGGCGTCGTAGGGCGGGCCGTGCGGCGTGACGTTGCGGACCGTGATGGTCGCGTCCCCGACGAACCGCTGCGACGTGGTGGGCGCCGCGCCGTTGGGCGTGTACTCCGACGCCGTCACGTAGACGGCCGAGTCAGCGTCGACCTGGTCCCAGTTGATGTTGAGCGGGACGCGACCCTTGAGGCCGCGCCAGTACTTGCGGATCGCGACGTCGCTCATGGCGTCCCGATCCAGACCGGGGGACTGCTGCAGGGGTAGG
>NZ_DCYC01000039.1:18515-22446 GCF_002330965.1 Arsenicicoccus sp. UBA2120 | reverse complement strand
AGACGAGGCTGGCAGCCAACGAACGAAGGCCGGTCGATGCCTTTACCGGGGGCGGGTCAGACGGCGAAACCGAGGTGGGCGAGGGCCTGCCGCAGCAGGGTCGCGTGGCCCCGACCCATCTCCTCGCCCACGGCGCGGCTGCACGCCTCGCGCGGGGTCAGCCAGGCCAGGTCCAGGGCATCCTGGGACGGCGCGCAGTCACCGGCCACGGGCACGACGTAGCCCAGCGCCACGGCGTGCTGCCGCGGGTCGTGGAACGGCGTGACCCCCGGGGTGGGGAAGTACTCCGAGACCGTGAACGGCTGGGGGCTGACCGGGATCCGCGGCATCGCGAGGGGCCCGAGGTCCTTCTCGATGTGCCGGATCAGCGCGTCGCGCAGCCGCTCGTGGTAGAGCACGCGTCCGCTCACCAGCTCGCGCGCCATCTCGCCGTTGCCGGACACCCGCAGCAGGGTGCCGACGTGGGTGACCTCGCCCCGGTCGTCGACGCGCACGGGCACGACGTCGACATAGAGGATGGGCAGCCGCTCCCGCGCCTGCTCGAGGGACTCGTGGCTGAGCCAGGCGGCCGAGGCGTCGACGTCCATGGGGTTCATGCCGACATTCCATCACGCGAGGGACGGTGCGGCGCGGGAGCGTTCATCGGCGTCGCGGGCCACAGGACGCGCCCGGGGTTCATGATCCCCAGCGGGTCGAAGAAGGCCTTGAGGCCACGCTGACGCTCGATCTCGGCGGTCCCGAGCTCGCGCTCCAGCCAGTCGCTCTTGAGGATGCCGACGCCGTGCTCGCCGGTGATGGTGCCGCCCAGGCGCAGGGCCTCGTCGACGAGGTCGGTGACCGCGTCGTGGGCGCGGCGCACCGCGTCGAGGTCGGCCGGGTCGAAGTAGACCGTCGGGTGCAGGTTGCCGTCGCCGCCGTGCCCCGCGGTGACGATGCGGGTGCCGTGGCGCTCGCCCACGGCATACCCCCGCTCGATGAACTCAGCGAGGTGCCGGACTGGCACGCACATGTCCTCCGTGAGGTTGTGGCCCAGGCCGTCCAGCGCGGGGGAGATGACCCGGCGCCCGGCCATCAGGGTGTCGGACTCCTCGCGTGATCCCGACACCGACACGGACGTGGCCCCGGCGTCCGCGCACACCGAGGCATAGCGGGCCGCGTCCTCGGCGGCGTGGCCCGGGCGGTCGGACTGGACGAGCAGCGCTGCCTGCACCCCCGCCGGGAAGCCGTAGTCGCCGCTGCCGACGTGCTCGCCATACGCCCGGATGGCCCCCACCGTGGGGCCGTCCATGATCTCGAGGAGGTTGGGTCGGTGGCGCTCGCGGCGCAGCGCCACGATGGCCTCGCACCCCTCCCGCAGCGTCGGGAAGGTCGCCAGCACGGTGGTCGGGTCGTCCGGCCGCGGGACGAGGCGCGCCCACACCCGGGTCACCACGCCGAGGCAGCCCTCGGACCCCACGAACAGCCCGGTCAGGTCCAGACCCGCCACCCCCTTGGCGGTCCGGTGGCCGGTGTGTATCACCTCGCCCCCGGGCAGGACCACCTCGAGAGCTCGTATGGCGTCGCTGGTGGCGCCGTACTTGAGGCAGCACAGCCCACCGGCGTTGGTCGCGACGTTGCCCCCGATCGTCGAGATCGCCACCGAGGCCGGGTCAGGGCCGTAGTGCAGGCCCACGCCCGACGCCGCGGCCTTGAGGTCGGAGGTGATGACGCCCGCCTGCACGAGCGCCAGTCCCTCCACCTCGTCGACGTCCTCGATGGTCGCCATCGCCTCGAGGTTGAGGGCCAGACCGCCCTCGAGCGGGACCGCTCCGCCCGCCAGTCCCGTGCGGGCGCCCTGCGGCACCACGGGGATCCGCTCGGCCGCCGCCCAGCGCAGCGCCTCGACCACGTCGCCGGTGTCGCGGGCCCGGACGAGCGTGAAGTCCCGCGGCTCGGGGATGCCCAGCGCCGCGTCGAGCGCGTGCGCCGACAGCGTGGCGGGATCGGTGAGGGCCGCCGCCTGCAGGGCGGGTGGGACGAGACGGTGGGCGGTAATCGTCATACGAGTGATCGTAGGCGGAGCCCGGGTGCCGACGTCCACAGGGGCTCGGGCAGGCTAGGACCATGAACGTCATCAGCACCGCTCAGATGAAGTCCCTGCTGGAGCGCGCACCGGAGAACCCCCGCGTCGTCGCCACCGGCAACCACGTGCCGCCCTGGGCGCTGCTGGGGGTCGTCGACGAGGCCCTGCCGACCTACCGCCTCAACATGCTCAACGCGCCGGCGGGCATCTCCACCCGCGAGGGCGTCCAGCACGAGTCCTGCTTCGTCGGGGTGGGGATGCGCAAGCTGCCGACCCTGCACTACACACCGACGCGACTGTCCTTGGTGCCCATGCTGTTCCGCACGACCCTGGCGCCGGACATCGTCGCCGTGCACGTGAGCGCCCCCATCGGTGGCAAGGTCTCGCTCGGCGTCGAGGTCAACGTCATGGTGGCCGCGATCGAGGCGGTCAAGGAGCGTGGCGGCATCCTGGTCGCCCAGATCAACAAGCACATGCCCTACACCTACGGCGACGGCGAGTTCCCCGTCGAGATCTTCGACGCCTTCATCGAGGCCGACGCGTCGATCGCCGCGGTCCAGGCGCAGGCCAAGCCCGACGACGCGACCGCCCTCATCGGCGAGCTCGTGTCCGGGCGCGTCGGCAACGGCGCCACCCTCCAGCTCGGCATCGGCGCGGTGCCCGACGCGACGCTCCCGGGCCTCGCCCGCCGGCACAACCTCGGCATCTGGACCGAGATGTTCTCTGACGGCGTGCTGCTGCTCGACCGCGTGGGGGCGCTGGACGAGATGCGGCCCATCGTCGCGTCGTTCGCGTTCGGCAGCGAGGCGCTCTACCAGTGGTGCCACCTCAACAACCGGATCATCATGCGCCGCACCGAGATCACCAACGACCCGGGACAGATCGCCAAGCAGCCGCAGATGACCTCGATCAACACGGCGCTGCAGGTCGACCTGCTCTCGCAGGCCAACGCCTCGCGCATCAAGGCGCGCATCCACTCCGGCTTCGGCGGGCAGACGGACTTCATCGTGGGGGCGCTGCACTCCAAGGGCGGCCAGGCCATGATGGCGCTCCGCTCCTGGCACCCCAAGGCCGACGTGTCGACGATCGTGCCCATGCTGACCGAGCCGACCACGTCCTTCCAGCACTCCGCGGTGATCACCGAGCAGGGCGTCGCGGAGGTCTTCGGCCACCCGGAGAAGGTCCAGGCCCGCAACATCATCGAGCAGGCCGCGCACCCGCAGGTCCGCGACTCCCTGTGGGAGGCGGCCCACGGCCTGGGCCTCGCCTGACCGGTCCTCGCCAGACCTGGCAGCTGCGCCCGGTCCTGGAGGTCCTGGCCACCAAGGTCGGCGCGGACGGGGCCACCGCCTACCCCCTGCGCCCCGACTGGCGTCCTTGAGCCGTATGCCGTCCCCGCGTGCGGGCGGACTCGCACGCACAACCAGACGAAGGCCCAGGACGCCACGCAGCTGCTGGGCGTTGTGCAGGTGAGTCCGCCGCACCCTGACGCCACGCGTCGGGCGTTGCTCAGAACGGCGGGTGGAGAGGCGGTGGCTGTCGTCGGTGCGGCGGTGGCGTGAGCTCCAGCCGCCGTGCCCACTCCGGCCACGCGAGGTCTGCACGCACCGAGAGGGTCGTCTCGGTGGTGGGCCCCACCGGTTCGGGAGCTTCCGCCTCGTCCGGCCCGTGTCGCCCGAGGCGGGCCAGCACCTCTGGCGCCACGAGGCGTCTCACGTGACGGGCGAGGAGGTCCTCGGCGGGCGACAGGTCCGGCGGGCGGGGGACGGTCGGACCACCCGCACCGGGTGGAGGTGGTGGGACGGGTGAAGCTGATGGGACGGGCGAAGCTGATGGAACGGGTGAGGCCGATGGGCCGGGTGACGCGGA
>NZ_DCYC01000039.1:0-18398 GCF_002330965.1 Arsenicicoccus sp. UBA2120 | reverse complement strand
GTGACGCGGATGGGCCGGGTGGGTCGTGGTGCAGCCAGGGCGAGGTGGTGATGGTCTGGCCCAGCCGGCTGACGAAGGTCACCTCGGCGTCGTCGCCCACGGCGTGCGACCAACGGCGTCGGGTCTTGCGCTGGTGGTGGGCCTTGCAGAGCGGGACGAGGTTGTCCGCGCAGGTCGACCCGCCCTGCGTGCCATAGGGGATCACGTGGTCGAGCTCGCACCGCGTCGCCGCCTGCTCGCACCCCGGGGCCCGGCAGGTGACGTCCCGGGCCAGCACGTCGTCCCGCATGCCCGCCGGGATGCGGTAGCCGCTGGCGGTCCGGTCCACCACGATGCCCGTCACCGGGTCGTGGACCAGCCGGTGCCAGACGGCCCCTGGGCGCAGGGCGATGTCCCGCGCGACCGAGGCGGGCAGCACACCGACACCGGGGATCTCGGCCGGCTCGTCCCGCAGCCCGAGCAGGGTCAGCAGCCCGACGTGGACGTTGACGGTGGCCGCGACGGGTTCGCCCGTCAGCAGAGGTGATTCGTCCCACCCGCGGGTCAGCAGGTGGAGGGCGACGTCGGCCCGCAGCTGGTCGAGGGTGCGCTCGTCGCCGGCCCGCTTGGCGCGTCGGGCCAGGGTGTCGATCCGCTCGTGCGCCGCCACGACCTGGTCAGCGGGGCCGCTGATCCCCAGGTGGCCGACCCCGCGCTCGTCGAGGCTCGCGCGGACGCCGCGGTCCGCGAGGCGGGCGGCGCGCGCCTCCTCCGCGTCCGGCAGGGCGTCGACCTCGCGGGCCACCGCCGACCGCAGCCGCCGGCGGAACAGCGCGTGACCGACCACGGCGTCGGCGCTGCGATCGCACGCGTGCCGGCGGGCCTTGGGGCGCAGGACGCCGTCCACCACGCGCTCGGCGGCCTCGTCGGGGAGGCCGCTCGAGCGCACCTCGTCCACCACCGCCGTCGCCCGCTGCAGCGTCGCGGTCCCCGTGCGCATCGCCGTCAGCAGCCGCTCGCGCACCGCCGGGGGAGCGGTGACCACCCGTGCGCGGCGCTGGACCTCGTGGACGCCCAGCCCCGTCGCGGCCACGATCTCGTCGCCCGCCAGGACGCGCGCGTCCTCCAGGATCCGCGCCCGGGTGGACCGGCGCCCGAGGGACTGCTGCTCGACCTCGACCTCGTCGGCGATCGCCGTGACGAGGCCTTCGTGGGCCACGAGGCTCTCGGCGCAGAGCAGCCCCACCGCGCGCTCCGCGGTGACCAGGCGTGCCAGCGTCGCTCGGGCGGGGGTGTCGGCGGCGAGAGCTGCCACCCCGGAACGGGCCTGCGCGACGGCATACGCCTCGGAGACGGTCGCGAGGAGGTCCTCGATCGCGGCGGTCACGGCGGGCGTGCGCCAGAGCTCCTCCAGATCCATCCGCCACCACCTCCGGTCACCCGCCACGTCCTCGTCGACGAGCCAATTCTATTGCCGCGCAACACGATCCGATAGATGCAGCCGGGTGACAGTATTCGCACACAGTAGCGAAAAGTATGGATTCGAGGTGTGTCTGCGGTCTCCGATAGACTGGTCCCACAGACGTCTGAGCCGCTATCACCGGCGAGTCTCCGGAAGAACGACGCCCCGCCACCAGCAGAGCGCCTACTAGACCCGGACGGGCGGGCCCGTCACAGCCTTCGACCAGAGCGGTCGGCCGCGTTCGTCATACGAGCCCGTATGACGAGATCCCGCGACCGGCAAGCGAGGTGGCACCGCGGGAGCGCCGCACGGCGCGATCGTCCTCGTGATCAGCACCGTCCAGATCACCGTGACTCGTCCCCAGGGAGCCCCACCCATGACCTATCCCCAGGTCTCCACCGATCCGCAGCTGCCCGCCGCGCCGTCCGGCGTGGTCTCGAGCCCGCGCTTCCCGGAGATCGAGGAGCGCATCCTGCGCTACTGGGACCAGGACGGCACCTTCCAGGCGTCCGTGGCCAACCGCCCGGTGGGCGAGGACGGCGCCAACGAGTTCGTCTTCTACGACGGGCCACCGTTCGCCAACGGCCTGCCGCACTACGGCCACCTGCTGACGGGCTACGTCAAGGACATCGTCCCGCGCTACCAGACGATGCGCGGCCGGCACGTCGAGCGGCGCTTCGGCTGGGACACACACGGCCTGCCCGCCGAGCTCGAGGCCATGCGCCAGCTCGGCATCAAGACCAAGGAAGAGATCGTCGAGCTCGGCATCGACGCGTTCAACGCCAAGTGCCGCGAGTCTGTGCTCACCTTCACCGACGAGTGGCAGGACTACGTCACCCGCCAGGCCCGCTGGGTCGACTTCGACAACGACTACAAGACGCTCAACCCGGAGTACATGGAGAGCGTCATCTGGGCGTTCAAGACGCTCTTCGACAAGGGGCTCGTCTACGAGGGCTTCCGCGTCCTGCCCTACTGCTGGAACGACCAGACCCCGCTGTCCAACCACGAGCTGCGCATGGACGACGACGTCTACCAGGTGCGCCAGGACCCGGCCGTGACGGTGGGCCTGCGGATCGAGGGCGACGGCCCGGACGACGACCTCGACGGGGCGCTCGCGGTCGTCTGGACCACCACGCCGTGGACCCTGCCGTCCAACCTCGCGATCATGGTCGGCGGCGACATCGACTACGTCGTGGTCGAGTCGGACGTGCCGACCGGGCGCAGCGAGCGCTACGTCTTCGCCGAGGCCCGGCTGGCGTCATACGCCCGGGAGCTGACCGGCGACCCCAAGGGAGACGTCGCGTCGCTGGTCGTCAAGCGGCTCAAGGGGTCCGAGCTCGCCGGGCACCGCTACCAGCCGCCGTTCTCCTACTACCTCGGGCACGACAACGCCTTCCGCATCGTCGAGGCGGAGTTCGTCACGACCACCGACGGCTCGGGGCTCGTGCACACCGCCGGCGCGTTCGGCGAGGACGACAAGGTCGTCACCGACCGCGAGGGCATCGAGGCCGTCATGCCCGTCGGCCCCGACGGCCAGTTCACCCACCCCGTCGTCGACTACGCCGGGATGCTCGTCTTCGACGCCAACCCGCACGTCATCGACCACCTCAAGGCCGCGACGCGCGGCGAGGGCGAGACCGGCTCGGTCACCGAGGGCACCGTCCTCGTGCGCCGCGAGACCTACGACCACTCCTACCCGCACTGCTGGCGCTGCCGGCAGCCCCTGATCTACAAGGGCGTGTCGAGCTGGTTCGTCGAGGTCACGAAGTTCAAGGACCGCATGCTCGAGCTCAACGAGCAGATCTCGTGGACCCCCGAGCACATCAAGCACGGTCAGTTCGGCAAGTGGCTGGAGAACGCCCGCGACTGGTCGATCACGCGTAACCGCTTCTGGGGCAGCCCCGTTCCCGTGTGGCGCTCCGACAACCCGGAGTACCCGCGCATCGACGTCTACGGGTCCTTCGAGGAGATCGAGCGCGACTTCGGGCGCGTCCCGCGCAACCACGAGGGCGACCCCGACCTGCACCGTCCCTTCGTGGACGAGCTGACCCGGCCCAACCCCGACGACCCCACGGGCCGCAGCACGATGCGCCGGGTCGAGGACGTCCTCGACGTGTGGTTCGACTCCGGGTCGATGAGCTTCGCCCAGGTGCACTATCCCTTCGAGAACGCCGAGTGGTTCGAGCACCACTTCCCGGGCGACTTCATCGTCGAGTACATCGGTCAGACCCGCGGCTGGTTCTACACGCTGCACGTACTGGCGACGGCGCTGTTCGACCGACCGGCGTTCTCCTCCTGCGTGTCCCACGGCATCGTGCTCGGCTCCGACGGCGCCAAGATGAGCAAGTCGCTGCGCAACTACCCCGACGTGTCGGAGGTGTTCGACCGGGACGGCGCCGACGCGATGCGCTGGTTCCTGATGTCCAGCCCGATCCTGCGCGGCGGCAACCTCATCGTCACCGAGAAGGGCATCCGCGACGGGGTCCGCCAGGTCCTCATCCCGCTGTGGAACACGTGGTACTTCTTCACGCTCTACGCCAACGCCTTCGACGGCGGGCGCGGCTACGAGGCGCGCTGGTCCACCGGCTCCACGGACCTGCTCGACCGCTACCTGCTGGCCAAGCTGCGGGAGTTCGTGGAGGCGATGCAACAGCAGATGGACGCGTATGACGTCGCGTCCGCCTGCGAGACCATGCGCGGCTTCCTGGACGTGCTGACGAACTGGTACGTCCGCCGCTCGCGGGAGCGCTTCTGGGACACCGGCGGGGCCGACCGCGAGGCGACCACGCAGGCGTTCGACACGCTCTACACCTGCCTCGAGGTCGTCACCCGCACCTGCGCGCCGCTGCTGCCGCTGGTCACCGAGGAGATCTGGCGCGGCCTCACCGGCGGCCGCTCGGTGCACCTGGCCGACTGGCCGGACGCCACGCAGCTGCCGAGCGACCACGAGCTGGTCGCGCGCATGGACCGCGCCCGGGACATCTGCTCGGTGGCGTCCTCGCTGCGCAAGGCCCAGAACCTCCGCGTCCGCCTGCCCCTCGCCGACCTCACCGTGGTCACCGAGGACGCCGCCGGTCTCGCCGCCTTCGCCGACATCGTCAAGGACGAGGTCAACGTCCGCGCGGTCACGCTGCGGGACGTGGGTGAGGTCAGCGAGGAGGACTTCGGCATCTCGCAGCGCCTCACCGTCAACGCGCGCGCGGCCGGTCCCCGGCTCGGCAAGGACGTGCAGCGCGCCATCAAGGGCTCGAAGTCCGGCGACTGGTCGGTCGTCGCCGACGGCGTCGTCACCGCCGGTGGGCTCGCGCTGCACGACGGCGAGTTCACGCTCGAGACGGTCAGCGCCGGCGACGGCCCGGACCACCACGCGACGGCCATGCTGCCCGGCGGCGGCTTCGTGGTCCTCGACACCGAGGTCACCCCCGAGCTCGCCCGCGAGGGCGTGGCCCGCGACCTCGTCCGCGCCGTCCAGCAGGCCCGTCGCGACGCCGGCTTCGAGGTGTCCGACCGGATCTCGTTGACGGTCACCGGCGCCCAGGAGGTCTACGACGCGACGGTCCACCACCAGGACCTGCTCGTCGAGGAGACCCTGGCCAGCCAGTTCGGCTCCGCGCCCAACCTGCTCGCGATCGACGGTGACGGCGTCACCGAGGTCGAGGTCGGCGACGGCTACCACGCACGCATCCTGGTGAAGAGGCTCTCGTGAACAACCACCGCCATGACGATCACGACGACGCCGAGGGGATGGACGGCCACGACGCCGTCGACCTCTCGGGCAACGAGGACCTCAACGAGCTGATGGGTCTGGACCCGCTGGGCCCGGGCGAGCGCGCCGTGGCCCGCAGCGGTCGCCCCGACGCCGCGCAGCGCGACGCCGCCGAGCGGCTCGCGACGGCCAAGCGGATGCGCGAGATCGAGCGGGACATCCTCGGGCGCATCCCCGAGAACGACGTCACCCCCTCGCTCGACCGCATCCAGGCGGTCATGGAGCTGCTCGGCGACCCGCAGCGGACGTTCCCGGTGATCCACCTGACGGGCACCAACGGCAAGACGAGCACCACCCGGCTGATCGAGACGCTGCTGACCGAGCACGGCCTGACGACAGGGCGATTCACGTCGCCGCACCTGCACGACATACGGGAGCGGATCGCCATCGGCGGTCAGCCGATCAGCCCGGAGCGCTTCGTCGCGGCCTACGACGACGTCCTGCCGTTCGTCGAGATGGTCGACGGGCGCAGCGTCGCCGAGGGCGGCCGGCCCATGGGCTACTTCGAGGTCATCGTGGCCGTCGCGTATGCCGCCTTCGCCGACGCACCCGTGGATGTCGCGGTCGTCGAGGTGGGGCTCGGCGGCAGCTGGGACGCCACCAACGTCGCCGACGGTCAGGTCAGCGTCATCACCCCGATCGGCATCGACCACCAGAAGTTCCTCGGCGACACCCTGGAGGACATCGCCTCCGAGAAGTCCGGGATCATCAAGGCGGGCGCCATCACCATCAGCGCCGAGCAGGAGCCCGAGGTCGTCGAGGTCCTGGTCGAGCGGGCCGAGCAGGTCGGCGCCCAGATCGCCTGGGCCGGGCAGGAGCTCGAGGTCGTCGCTCGCGACCAGGCGGTCGGGGGCCAGCTCCTCACGATCAAGGGGCTGGCGGGGGAGTACCCCGACATCCTCCTTCCCCTCTACGGCGAGCACATGGCGGGCAACGCCGCGCTGGCGGTGGCGGCGGTCGAGGCCTTCATCGGTGGGGGCGAGCAGGCGCTGGACCCCGAGGTCGTCCGCGCGGCCTTCGCCCGGGCCAGCTCGCCCGGGCGCCTGGAGATCGTGCGTCGCAGCCCCACCGTCATCGTGGACGCCGCGCACAACCCCCAGGGGGCCCGGTCGTTGCGCCTCGCGCTCAGCGACTCGTTCGCCTTCACCCGCCTCGTCGGGGTCCTCGCGATCCTCGAGGACAAGGACGTGCTCGGCATCCTCGAGGAGCTGGAGCCGGCCTTCGACGAGGTCGTCGTCACGCGCTCGACGTCACCACGGGCCCTCTCGCCGAGGGCCCTCGGACGGCTGGCCCGCGAGATCTTCGGCGACGACCGGGTCACGGTCGTCGAGTCCCTGCCGGACGCGCTCGAGCAGGCCGCGGCGCTCGCCGAGGCCGACGCCATGGCCGGCGGAGCCGGAGCCGGGGTCGTGGTCACCGGCTCGGTGACCACTGCCGCCGAGACCCGCATGCTCCTGGGGGTGACGAGCGCATGAAGGGTCTGATGCTCCACGGCGTCCCGCGTGCCCTCACCCGACGTCTGCTCTCCGCGGTCATCGCGTCCGAGTCGGTCGTCGTCTTCTTCGGCGCGCTGGTCGCGATGTCGCTGGACCGCGCCGAGGGAGGATCGGGCACGACCTGGCTGGTCGCCGGCTCGATCCTGGCGGTGCTGTGCATCGTCGACGCCGGGATGCTGCGTCGCCCCTGGGGCGTGACCCTCGGCTGGTTCCTGCACCTGGCCACGCTCGTGTCGGCGCTCGTGGTCCCGATGATGTTCTGGGTGTTCGTGATCTTCTGCGGCCTGTGGGTCGTCGCCCTGGTGCAGGGCCGCAAGATCGACGACCTCGCGGACGAGGCATGTCTCCGGCACGACGCCGAGCGCAGCACCGGCACCTCCGCCACCTGAGCCCGTCCGCACGCGTGCGCGGCGATCTCCCGCGTGCATGGCGGGTTCTGGCGCGCGTGGGTGCCCCCAGCCTGTGTGGCGTGCTGCAGCGCGCCACCGACGCCGGACGCCGCCACCGACGCCGGATGCCGCCACCGACGCCGGACGCCGCCACCGAGCGCAGATCGCCGCCACCGATCGCAGATCGACCGGCCTTCGTCACACCCGCCTGGGGGACGAAGGCCGGTCGATGCCTCGGCCGCCGGCGGGGCGGACGGCGGGCTCGGGCGGTCGATAGGGTGTGGCCATGACTGAGACCACCACCGAGCGCACCCTCGTCCTCGTCAAGCCGGACGGGTTCGAGCGCGGACTCACCGGCGAGGTGCTGCGCCGCATCGAGGCCAAGGGCTACACGCTGGCCCAGCTGCAGATCCTCACGCCCGACCGCGAGCGCCTGGCGCAGCACTACGCCGAGCACGAGGGCAAGCCGTTCTACGAGCCGCTGCTGGAGTTCATGTCCTCCGGCTCCGTCACCGCTGCCGTCGTCGAGGGCGACCGCTGCATCGAGGGCTTCCGGTCGCTGGCCGGCGCCACCGACCCCACCAAGGCCGCGCCCGGCACGATCCGCGGCGACCTCGGGCGCGACTGGGGCCCGGGCGTGCAGAAGAACATCGTCCACGGCTCGGACTCCCCGGAGTCGGCCGAGCGCGAGATCGGCATCTGGTTCGCGGGGCAGGGCACCTGAGCGCGCTCTAGCCGGTCGACGACTCCGGGGCCATCGGGTCGCCCAGGTCGTCGATCCCCGCCATGAGCAGGTCGAGCAGCGCCGCCAGCTGGTGGCGCTGCTCCTGCGTGAGGACGGCGAGCACGTCAGACTCGACCAGGTCGGCGGCCTGGATGGTCTCGCGGAACTTCTCCCACCCGGCGCGGGACAGCGTGATCAGCACGCGCGAGCGGTTGTCCGGGTCGGGGTCGCGCGACACCAGCCCCTTGTCGACCATCTTGTCCAGGCGGTGGGTCATCGACGAGGGCGCCACCGACGTCTGCTCGGCGAGCTGGCTAGGCGTCAGCGTCTCGCCGCGCGCGGTGGCGAGACGGGTCAGGACGGCCCACTCGCCGGTCGTCAGGTCCACGTCGACGAGCTGGGCGTCATACCACCGGTCCAGCTGCTTGGCGAGGCGGTTGACCGCCGTGATGACCCGCTGGACCAGCTCGTCGCCACCGGCAGCGACATAGGCCTCGACGTCCGCGGTGTACTGCTCCGCGACCCGGCGCCGGCGCATGGCGGTGCGCCGGCCGGACGCGGACTCTCGTGCGCTCCCAGGCATCGGGCCAGTATGCCGGACGGCCCGCCACCCTCGCGGGTGACGGGCCGTCGGCCGGGGCCGCTGCTCAGCAGCAACGGCTGGTGGGGTTGCGCTCCTGGTCGGCGTACTTCTGCCGCCAGAAGTCCCGCTCCGTGGGGATCGGGGCACCGGGGTGGGTCCGACGCAGGTGGTCGACGTAGCGCTCGTAGGCGTCCGCGCCGGTCACGCCACGCCAGTACCACCGGGCGGTGCTGAGAGTCTTGCCGAGCGTCTGCACGTGATGCCCTCCGTCAGTGGTGGACACCCTGGGGTGAGGGGTCGAGGCCAGCGGCCTTCCACTCAGCGTAGACCGCCTTCTCCGCGGGGGTCGGCAGGAAGCCCTTGGGGGCGAAGATACGGGACGGGACGTCCTCCTCCTCGCTCGTGGGGAGACCGCCGGCGCGGAACGCCTTGATCGCGGTCCAGATGGTCGCGACGACGACCATGATCACGAGGACCGCGAACAGGACCGAGAGCACCTCCTGGACGACCGTGTTGCGGATGACGGCCTCCATGTCGCCGGCCGACTTCGCGGGGGCGACGACCTTGCCCGCCTCGTGGGCCTTGACGTACTTGTCGTGGTTGGCCCAGTAGCCGATGGCGGGGTTGCTGCTGAAGATCTTCTGGTACGACGCCGAGAGCGTCACCGTCAGCAGCCACACGAGCGGCAGGCCCGGGATCCAGGCCCAGCGGAACAGCCCCATCTTCATCACGACGGTGAAGACCAGGCACAGGGCGATGCAGGCGAGCAGCTGGTTGGCGATGCCGAAGAGCGGGAACAGCGTGTTGATGCCGCCGAGCGGGTCGGTGACGCCCATGACCAGGATCGAGCCCCAGCCGATGACGACGATCGCCGAGCAGACCCAGGCACCGACGCGCCAGGACGGGTCCTTGAACTTCCCCAGGCCGGGGATGTTGCCGATCGCGTCGGAGAACATGAAGCGGGCGACACGGGTGCCGGCGTCGATGGTCGTGAGGATGAACAGCGCCTCGAACATCACGGCGAAGTGGTACCAGAAGGCCTTCATGCCGGCGCCGCCGAAGAAGGACATGACCTGCGACATCCCGAAGGCCAGCGTCGGAGCGCCGCCCGTGCGAGAGACGATGGACTTCTCCTGGACGTCCGCCGCCGCCTGGGCGATCTTGCCGGCGGTGGCGGGCTCGAGCGCCCCGCCGCCGGGGGAGTGCAGCGGCAGGGTGTTGGCCCACGCCGCCGCGGTCTCGGGGGTGCCGCCGGTGACGCCCTTGGGCGCATTCATGACGAAGTACAGGTGCTGGTCGAGGATGCAGGCGGTGATGAGCGCCATGATCGCGACGAACGACTCGGTCAGCATGCCGCCGTAGCCGATGATCCGGGCCTGCGACTCCTTCTCGATCAGCTTGGGTGTCGTGCCGGAGCTGATGAGTGCGTGGAAGCCGGAGATGGACCCGCAGGCGATGGTGATGAACAGGAACGGGAACAGGCTGCCCGCGAACGCCGGGCCGGTCCCGGTCTGCGCGAACTGGGTCACCGCGGGCATCTGGATCTGCGGGGCGGTGAGGACGATGCCGAGCGCGAGGACGGCGATGGTGCCGACCTTCATGAAGGTCGAGAGGTAGTCGCGAGGCGCCAGGAGCAGCCACACCGGCAGCACAGACGCGGCAAAGCCGTAGACGCACAGCCACAGCGCGAGCGCCCGCGGGGACAGCGTGAACAGCGAGGCTCCCCAGGATGAGTCGGCGACCCAGGAGCCCGAGACGACGGCCAGCAGCAGCAGAGCCACGCCGATGACCGAGACCTCGTTGACCTTGCCCGGTCGCAGGAACCGCAGGTAGACGCCCATGAGGAGCGCGATCGGGATGGTCATGGCGATGGAGAACACGCCCCACGGCGACTCGGCGAGGGCGCCGATGACCACGATGCCGAGGACGGCGATGAGGATGATCATGATCGACAGCACGCCGAGGATGGCGGCCCAGCCGCCGATCGGGCCGAGCTCGTCGCGGGCCATCTGGCCGAGCGAGCGCCCCCGGCGACGGATCGAGATGTGCAGGACCATGTAGTCCTGGACGGCGCCGGCGAAGACGACGCCGAGGATGATCCACAGCGTGCCGGGCAGGTAGCCCATCTGCGAGGCCAGGACCGGCCCGACGAGCGGGCCGGCGCCGGCGATCGCGGCGAAGTGGTGGCCGAACAGCACCCGACGGTCGGTCGGCATGAAGTCCTTGCCGTTGCTCAGCTCCTCGGCCGGGGTGGCGCGGGTGTCGCGCGGCCGCAGGACCTTGTACTCGATCAGCCGGGCGTAGAACGTGAGGGCGATGACATAGCTGCCGACGGCCGCGAGCACGAACCAGACGGCGTTGACGTGCTCGCCGCGCACCAGGGCCAGCATGACCCAGCCGATGGCGGCAGCCAGGGCGATGAGGGCGAGGACGCCCTTCTTGACGGGCGACGGGCTGAACGGCTCCTCGACGGCCACGGGGGGCAGGTCGGGATCGTTCCGCACGGCGCGGACGCGGTCGTCGGTGACGGTCATCCGGGTTTCCTGTCTTTCTCGATGTGCTCCGGCTGCCCTGGAGGGTGGTCGGGGGAGTGATGGGCGGCGGACGCCCGCTCGTGACGCTAGCGACCTGGCACCCCGCAGAGGTAGGACCACGCGGGTCATCGAGCCCCAATGGTGGTGGATCGTTATGCACCGCGAGGCACGACGACGCCCTGCGCGGAATGGGTAGGGTAGGACCCATGGCTGACTTCGATGTGGTGGTCCTGGGTGCAGGCCCCGGTGGTTATGTCGCGGCGATCCGAGCGGCTCAGCTCGGCAAGAAGGTCGCGGTCGTCGAGAAGAAGTACTGGGGCGGTGTGTGCCTCAACGTCGGGTGCATCCCGTCCAAGGCGCTGCTCAAGAACGCCGAGCTGGCGCACACCCTGCAGCACGACAAGAAGAAGTACGGCATCAAGGGCGACGCCACGATGTCCTACGGCCCCACCCACGCGCGCAGCCGCCAGGTGTCCGCGGGCATCGTCAAGGGTGTCCACTTCCTGATGAAGAAGAACAAGATCACCGAGATCGACGGCTGGGGCACCCTGACCGGGCCGAGGTCGATGGACGTCAAGGCCGAGGACGGCTCCAGCAAGAGCATCAGCTTCGACAACCTGATCATCGCGGCCGGCGCGGTGACCCGCATGCTCCCCGGCGTCGAGGTCTCCAAGAACGTCGTGACCTACGAGGAGCAGATCCTCACCGACGAGCTCCCCGGCTCGATCATCATCGCCGGGTCCGGCGCCATCGGCGTCGAGTTCGCCTATGTCATGAAGAACTTCGGCGTCGACGTGACGATCGTGGAGTTCCTGGACCGCATGGTCCCGACCGAGGACGCGGACGTGTCCAAGGAGCTGCTCAAGCACTACAAGAAGCTCGGCGTCAAGGTCATGCTCGGCACCAAGGTCGAGTCCGTGGAGGACACCGGCTCCGGCGTCAAGGTCACGGTCAGCCCGGCCAAGGGCGGCGACCAGCAGGTCCTCGAGGCCGACAAGCTCCTGTCCGCCATCGGCTTCGCCCCGCGCACCGAGGGCTACGGCCTGGACGCCGTGGGCGTCACGCTCACCGAGCGCGGCGCGATCGAGGTCGACGACTACCTGCGCACCAACGTCGACGGCGTCTACGCCATCGGTGACGTCACCGCCAAGCTGATGCTCGCCCACGTCGCCGAGGCCCAGGGCATCGTCGCCGCCGAGACCATCGCCGGCGCCGAGACGATGCCGATCGACTACCGCTTCATCCCGCGAGCCACCTACTGCCACCCGCAGATCGGCTCCATGGGCCTGTCGGAGCAGCAGGCCAAGGACGCCGGCCACGAGGTCAAGACCGCGTCCTTCCCGTTCTCCGCCAACGGCAAGGCCATGGGCCTCGGCGACGCGGTCGGCTTCGTCAAGATCGTCGCCGACGCCAAGTACAACGAGATCCTCGGCGCCCACCTGATCGGCCCGGACGTCACCGAGCTCCTCCCGGCGCTCAACGTCGCCCAGACCTGGGACCTCACCGCCGACGAGGCATCGCGCGTGGTCTTCGCCCACCCGACGCTGGGCGAGGCGGTCAAGGAGGCCCTGCACGGCATCGCGGGTCACATGATCAACCTCTGACGGGTCGGCCCTCACTGGCCGGATGCCGTATGCCGGGAGGCGGGTCGCCCCATCGCGGGGACCCGCCTCCCGGCATACGGGCTGGGGCTCAGGCCCAGGCTCAGGCGCTGCGGCCGCCGCCGGCGTCGCGGGAGTGCTGGCCGGACGGCCGGACGGCGTCGACGAGGTGCTCGATGGGGACGGGACGGGCGAACAGGTAGCCCTGCATCGCCGAGCAGCCCAGGTCGAGCAGGACCTTGCGCTGCTGCTCCTGCTCCACCCCCTCGGCGAGGGGCTCGCGCCCGATCGAGCGGCAGAGCTGCACGATCGAGGCGATGAAGCGCCGGGCGCTCGCGTCGCTGCTGATGTCCGTGAGGAAGGACCGGTCCAGCTTGACGACCTCCACGGGGAGCTGGCGGAGGTACTCCAGGGAGGAGTAGCCCGTCCCGAAGTCGTCGAGCCAGAGCGAGACGCCCACCTCGCTCAGCGCGTTGCCGATGCACACGGAGGCCGCGAGGTCGAGGGTCGCGAAGGTCTCGGTCACCTCGAGGATGAGCAGCTCGGGCGGGAACCCGGTCTCCTCGAGGATCTGCCGGACGTCGTCGACGAAGGTGGGCTGGGCGATGTGGACCGTCGAGATGTTGACGGTCACCCGCAGCGGCCGGTCCGGGCGGTTCGCGCGGTTCCAGGCGTTGACCTGCAGGCAGGCGCGGCGCATCACCCACAGGCCGATCGTCGAGATGAGCCCGGACTCCTCGGCGTAGGGCACGAAGTCCCCGGGGCTCATCTGCATGACGCCGTCGCGCTCCCAGCGGAGCAGGGCCTCGACCGCGAAGGTCTCGCCGCTGGCCGCCTCCACGATCGGCTGGTAGTGCAGGGTGAACTCGCCGTGGTGCATGGCGGCGCGCAGCTCGGCGTCGAGGCGCAGCAGGCGGCGCGCCTCGAGCACGATCTCCTGGGTGGCCATGGTGACGGTGCCGCGGCCGGACTTCTTGGCGCGGGTCAGCGCCGCGTCGGCCGCGGACAGGGCGTTGGCGCGCGTGGTGGGCTGCGAGACGTGGTGCACCCCGATGGAGCAGGTCACGTTGAGCACGTTCTGGTCGAGGGTGAACGGCTCGGAGATGGCGTGCTGCAGCCCGTGGGCACGGCGCACGGCCTCGCCCGGCTCAGGGGCGTCGCACAGGATGACGAACTCGTCGCCGGCCATGCGGGCGAGGACGTCGTCGGGTCCGCAGTGCTCGGTGAGTCGTTGCGCCACGGCGCTGAGCAGGTGGTCCCCGACGACGTGACCGTAGGTGTCGTTGATGGCCTTGAAGGTGTCCAGGTCGAGCGACATGAGCGCCAGGGGGGCGCCCCGGCCTGCGGCCGGCAGGCGCTCGTCGAGCGCGTCCCACAACCGGTGACGGTTGCCCAGCCCGGTCAGGGCGTCCCGGGTGGCGCGCCTGCGCAGCTCACGCTCGAACTCGAGCGAGCGCATGACGTCCGCAGCCGTCTCCACGAGCGCGGCCGACGCCTGCCGGGTGGGTCCGGGCAGGACGGCGCGTCCCGGCGCGAGGGCGATGTACCGGTCGCCCGTGATGCGATAGGCCTCCTGTCCCCGGCTGGGCTGCTCGGTGACGGTCCACTCGTGGGTCTGCCACAGCGCCGCGAGCTCGTCGGCGAGGACCTGCGGGACGTCGTCCACCTCGCTCTGGCCGCGGAGCCGCTCGCTGGCGGTGTAGAGCTGCTCGGCGATCCAGCGCTGGTTGGCCGACCGCCCCTGGACGGACAGGTGCACGAGGACGATGGCGAGCAGGGCGTGGCCGAGCAGCGCCCCCAGCAAGGTGCCCTGGGCGCCGAGCGCGACAGAGCACGACGCGAGCCCGATGGCCATGAGCTGCGGCACGACCCGCGTGACGGAGCTGGTGAGCGTCGGGGCGTGCTCGCGCTTGCCGTCGAGGACGCAGCCGATCCAGACGGCGACCTCGCTGAGGACGTACTGCGCGAGGACGCCGGCCAGCGCGGCGAGCAGCACGTGCCAGGTCATCGCGAACGGTGCGGCGCCGCCGGCGAGGTGGTAGACGCCGGTCGCGGTGCCGCTGGAGACCGCGGCGATGCCGACGTTGAAGGTGGTGTCGAGCGCGGTGATGCGCCAGCGCAGGCAGGTCCACAGCGTGACCGCGCAGGTGGCGGAGACGTACCCCCAGTGCGGGGCGACCACGAGCAGGGGGGTGGTGAGCAGTGCCTCCGGCAGGTCCCCGACGAGCGTCCCGGGCACGCGGACGCCGCGCAGGATGAGCGTGACCACCACCACGAGGACGATCACGCACCCTGCGACGTAGGCGGTGGACGTGGGGAGCACCTGGCCGGGGAATCGCAGGGTGAGTGCGAAGGACGCCACCCCGAGGGCCGCCGCCACCACGGTGTAGGCGCGATAGGCCGGGGTGTTCGCCCAGGGGGGCGGCGGTGCGTGCCCGGTCGCCGAGCGGTCACCGACGGCGGTGTTCATCACCTCGGGGATCGCGCTGGTCATGGGTGGCCTGTCGGTGCGGGTCGGAACCGGACTGGTGGGGCTGGTGGGACACGTGCGGGGTCTTCCCGGCACATCCCGTTTCATCCCCCTGCGGGTCGAAAGTAACTATAGTCATCACCGAGCGTGCGCGGTGTGCTACACGCTGCAGGGAGACGGGCCCGTCCAGGGCGCCCGGGAGCGTCATACGGGACGACCGCCCGATTAGGGCCGCATGAGCACGGCTGGTAACGTGGGTCTCTGCCGTGGACCGGCCGCGGATCAAGAGCGCCCTCGGGATGAGCCCGGGGGCACCGCGCTGCTAGGAGAAGGAGTCGCTCCATGCCGTTGGAAGCAGACGTCAAGAAGACCATCATGACCGAGTACGCCACGCACGAGGGCGACACCGGCTCCCCCGAGGTGCAGATCGCGATGCTGACGCAGCGCATCAAGGACCTCACCGAGCACTCGCGGGCGCACAAGCACGACCACCACTCCCGTCGTGGTCTGCTGCTGCTCGTCGGCCGTCGCAAGCGCATGCTGCGCTACCTCGAGGCGACCGACATCGAGCGCTACCGTGCGCTGATCAAGCGTCTGGGTCTGCGTCGATAACTCTCGTCGTGCACCGGAGGGAGCGGCTCCTGAGTGATCAGGGGACCGCTCCCTCCGGCGTACCTGCGAGATGACAACTTCATAAGCCCGTATCGTGAGTGACGGCGTCAGACGCCGCGCACCCACAGATCGAAGACACGCTGCCGCACAACGACGATGTGGTCAGCGACGAAGCGAAGACAAGGAGGACCCATGGAGGGTCCAGACATCACGTTCACCGAGGCCACGATCGACAACGGTCGGTTCGGTACCCGCACGATCCGGTTCGAGACCGGCCGCCTCGCCAAGCAGGCCGGCGGCTCCGTGACCGCCTACCTCGACGACGAGACCACCCTGCTGTCGACCACGGTCGCCGGCAAGTCCCCCAAGGACCAGTTCGACTTCTTCCCCCTCACGGTCGACGTCGAGGAGCGCATGTATGCCGCGGGCCGCATCCCCGGCTCGTTCTTCCGTCGCGAGGGCCGCCCCGGCACCGACGCGATCCTCACCTGCCGCCTGATCGACCGCCCCCTGCGCCCGACCTTCAAGAAGGGTCTGCGCAACGAGGTCCAGGTCGTCATCACGGTCCTGTCGATGCACCCCGACCACCAGTACGACGTGCTCGCCATCAACGCGGCGTCCGCGTCCACGCAGATCTCCGGCCTGCCGTTCTCCGGCCCGATCGGTGGCGTCCGCGTCTCGCTGATCGACGGCCAGTGGGTCGCGTTCCCCAACTTCTCCGACATCGAGCGCTCGGTGTTCGACATGGTCGTGGCCGGTCGCAAGGTCACCACCAAGGACGGCCAGGACGACGTCGCCATCATGATGGTCGAGGCCGAGTCCACCGACAACACCTGGGACCTCGTCAAGACCGAGGGCAAGCAGGCGCCGACCGAGGAGGTCGTCGCCGAGGGCCTCGAGGCCGCCAAGAAGTTCATCGACGTGCTGTGCACCGCGCAGGCCGAGCTGGCCGCGCAGGCCGCCAAGCCGGTCCAGGACTTCCCGATCTTCCTCGACTACGAGGACGACGCCTACTCGGCCGTCGCCGAGGCCGTCGAGGCCGAGCTCAAGGACCTGCTGGCCATCGCCGGCAAGCAGGAGCGCGAGGACAAGCTCGACGCGCTCAAGGACCGCCTCAAGGGCGAGCTGGGTGCCGAGCACCAGCCGCTGCACGGGCGTGAGAAGGAGATCTCCGCGGCCTACCGCGCCGTGCAGAAGAAGCTCGTCCGCGAGCGCATCCTGCGCGACAAGGTCCGCATCGACGGCCGTGGGCTCGCGGACATCCGCGCCCTGTCCGCCGAGGTCGAGGTCCTGCCCCGCGTGCACGGCTCCGCGATCTTCGAGCGCGGCGAGACCCAGATCATGGGCGTGACCACGCTCAACATGCTCCGCATGGAGCAGCAGATCGACTCGCTGTCGCCCGTCTCGCGCAAGCGCTACATGCACAACTACAACTTCCCGCCGTTCTCCACCGGCGAGACCGGCCGCGTGGGCTCGCCCAAGCGTCGCGAGATCGGCCACGGCGCCCTCGCCGAGCGCGCGCTCATGCCGGTGCTGCCGACCCGCGAGGAGTTCCCCTACGCGATCCGTCAGGTGTCCGAGGCCCTCGGCTCCAACGGCTCGACCTCGATGGGCTCGGTCTGCGCGTCCACCCTGTCGCTGCTCAACGCCGGTGTGCCGTTGCGCGCCGCCGTCGCGGGCATCGCGATGGGCCTGGTCTCCGCGGAGATCGACGGCGAGACGCAGTACGCCGCGCTCACCGACATCCTCGGTGCCGAGGACGCCTTCGGCGACATGGACTTCAAGGTCGCCGGCACCAAGGAGTTCGTCACGGCCATCCAGCTCGACACCAAGCTCGACGGCATCCCCGCCTCGGTGCTCGGTGGCGCGCTCACCCAGGCCCGCGACGCTCGCCTGCACATCCTGGACGTCATGGCCGAGGCCATCGACGTGCCGGACGAGATGAGCCCCTACGCCCCGCGCGTCATCGCCGTCCAGGTCCCGGTCGACAAGATCGGCGAGGTCATCGGGCCCAAGGGCAAGATGATCAACCAGATCCAGGAGGAGACCGGCGCCGACATCTCCATCGAGGACGACGGCACGGTCTACATCGGCGCGACCGACGGTCCGTCGGCCGAGGCGGCCCGCGCGGCCGTCAACGCCATCGCCAACCCGCAGATGCCCGAGGTGGGCGAGCGCTTCCTGGGGACGGTCGTCAAGACCACGACCTTCGGGGCGTTCGTGTCGCTGCTGCCGGGCAAGGACGGTCTGCTGCACATCTCCGAGGTGCGCAAGCTCGTCGGCGGCAAGCGCATCGACGCGGTCGAGGACGTCCTCGCCGTGGGCCAGAAGGTCCAGGTCGAGCTCAAGGAGGTCGACCCGCGCGGCAAGCTCTCGCTGGGTGCCGTCCTCACCGAGGAGCAGGAGGCCGCCAACGCCGCCGCTGCCGAGGAGTCCAAGTCGTCCCGCCCGGAGCGGAGCGACCGTGGTGGCGAGCGTAGCGACCGCGGTGGAGACCGTGGTGACCGCAACGGCGACCGTGGTGGCGAGCGCAACGGTGACCGCGGTCCCCGTCGCGAGCGGTCCGACGAGCGTGGCGAGGGCGACGGCGACCGCCGCCCCCGCTCGCGCACCCGTCGCCGCCGCAGCGACGTCGAGGAGGGCCAGGGCACGCCCGAGTCCGACCAGCTCGCCGCGGCCAGCGAGTCTCACGGCGAGGCCCCGGCCTCGTCCGAGGACGCCTGAGCCACGGCCTGAGCACCCAGCTGTGCACCGGAGGGCCGGTCACCCCGCGCGGGGTGAC
>NZ_DCYC01000046.1:0-15527 GCF_002330965.1 Arsenicicoccus sp. UBA2120 | reverse complement strand
CATCGGTGGATCGAGGCTTAACACAAGCTCTGCGACTGCATGAAGGGCAGGACGCTCAGCGTCCGGTTCCTCACAGCCATGCTGCTCAAACTAGAGTCCGCTACTCACCAGGAAGCGTTGGCAGCCCGCACATTTTCGGCATCCTCGCGCCGGACGTAGACGCGCCACCACCTCCGGTATCCGGTCGCTGGTTAACGAGACTCCGCCAAAGTCACCGATCTAACCCCGATTCGCCGTGCGATCCACACTCGGAGCAGTTCAACTCCTTGCTGCAAGTGTTCGACCTTCACGTCAGGCGCCACGGTCGGTCGATTCGCATGCTTGACGGAGTTGTACGAGTCAGCGAAGTCTCGGCCGAAAGCAACGGTTGAGAACGAGAGGTCCCCCGCCACCTCTGATAGCAAGTGGTCAATGCGCATGCTGACGTTGGTCTTATTGGCTGAAGACTCCGATTTCCCCGATTCGGTCAACGCCTCGTAGCCCACAGCCTCAAGAGCAATACCCAGTTGTGAGATAAATGCGTCGACAGTCGCACCTTCCAAGTCCAAGAGACCCACGAACGGGACGATGCCTCGGCTGTACCTCGTCGCCAGCTGAAGCCAGCGAGAAACACCACGGGCTCCGATGTCTGAGAATCGAAACAGAAACCGATCAGCCTTAGGAATCCAGACACCCTCGGCTATCCCAGTCGTTGCGGTCCGAACCTCTCGCCACTGATGGCAGGCCTCCCCATCGCGTTCGACGTCCTCCAACACGTTCGCAGCGAGATGCGCCTGGAAATTGATGGGCTTCCACGCCGCGACCCTCACCAAGTTTCGGATGCAGGAATGAAGGTCGACATGCGACCTCCACGCGGCGGGCGACTTCGTGAACGTCTCGATGAAGACGCGGCTGGTATAGGCAACATCCGGCGACCACGCACCTGGCCCGGTGCCGCTCACGACTCCCCTGAGGTTCATGCGCCTAGCGAGAGGAAGTGCGTCAACACTCTTCAACGTGGTGGTGATCTCGAGCCCTCCACCGTCCTTTGGGACCTTGACGATCGTTTCGTGAGCGGAGAGGCCGAGCCAGTGGCCGAGTCCGTCAATCTCGGATCGAAAGCCATTGAGCACTTTGTAGTGAGCCGCGCTCCGCGCTCCTTCCACGGCATAACAGGCACGCACCGTGCCGCGCCCGACGCCTCGAAACACTGCGGTATTCGCTCGGCCACTCACGCAGCCGAGCAAGGCGACGGTCCCGCGGTCGTCGGCGTAGTCAAGCTCCGATGGTGGTTGGTATCGGTACTTCGTGCGATCTGGATCATCTCCGTGCAACACGCCATGAGACCACCAACGGGAGCGAGGGTCCTCTTTACTCAGGAACGGCACGTGCAGGCGAACCCCTGTGGTGTCGTATTCGTAGAGCGCACTCATCATCTCCGTACCGGGATCGCCGTCCGCGAGGAACCCAATGCGCGTCGACCGGTCTTCAGCCATCAGTTGCCCCGATTCATCAGATCTCTAACTGGAAACAACGACTCACCGTGGCCCTGCAAGCGATTCAGCGCCTTGTCTGCGGCGCAGCACATGCCTGAGCGCCAGTTCACCTTCTTGCCTGCTGGTCATGGGCGGTCTCGTAGAACACGTCGGCCAGCGCCACGACGACCCCATGCGCCCCGGGCCCGTCATTGTAGAAGTAGTCCGCCATGGTGTGGTGCGCGTCCTGATTCTCCACGACCGCCTCAAATTGTCCTGCTGTCGATTGATAGTGCGAAAATTGCAGACATCGCGAGGATCTCGTCAAATCCTCACAATGAATCATTGCGATCAAACTCGATCAGATTGAGTGTCCGTGTCGCCCGGGCTCATCCCGCTCGCCTCGGCTCTGCCAACAGAAACTCCCGAGACTCCTGGCATGTCAGGGGCGTGCAGGCGGTGACGGTGTGGCGGCCCCGAGCTCCACCCAATGCGTCTCACCCACACATCCTGGCTCGGCTGAGAGGCCCGTCGGCATCCCTTGCCGCCTCGGCGCCCACGTTGCTCGCGCAACCGCGGAGCCCGCCAAATGGTCCCGGTACCCAGGGATGCGCCGAGGGCGCCGGACATCTCAGACAGAATGTGGATTGCTCTAATTTTGAGCGCTTCTCGACAAACATCCGTCTAAAAGTTGGTGGCCATGTTGGTGAAGCGGGAGTAGTGGCCCTGGAAGGCGACCACGATCGTGCCAGTGGGACCGTTTCGGTGCTTGGCCACGATCACGTCAGCCTCGCCCTCGCGGGGAGATTCCTTCTCGTACATCGACTCTCGGTGCAGCAGCACGACCATGTCGGCATCCTGCTCGATCGAGCCCGATTCGCGCAGGTCGGAGACCATCGGCTTCTTGTCGGTGCGCTGCTCGGGCCCACGGTTCAGCTGCGACAGGGCGATGACCGGCACCTCGATCTCCTTGGCCAGGAGCTTGAGGGCGCGGGAGAACTCCGAGACCTCCTGCTGGCGGGACTCGACGCGCTTGCCGGAGCTCATCAGCTGCAGGTAGTCGATGACCACGAGCTTGAGGTTGTTGCGCTGCTTGAGCCGGCGGCACTTGGCGCGGATCTCCATGAGCGACATGTTGGGCGAGTCGTCGATGAAGAACGGCGCCTCGCTGAGCCGCCCGGTCGTGCGGGCGATCTTGGTCCAGTCGTCGTCCTGCAGCTCGCCCTTGCGGAGCTTCTGCAGCTGGATCGAGGCCTCGGCCGAGAGCAGACGCATGGTGATCTCGGTCTTGCTCATCTCGAGGCTGAACAGGACGGTGGCCTGCTGGTTGTGGATCGCCGCCGACCTCGCGATGTCCAGCGCGAGCGTGGAGTTGTGGGTCGGGATCATTGACCTGCCGGCGAGATACAGGTGGTCGTCGTTGCTCACCTGGATGCAGCGCACGGGCACCGAGGCGATGGGCTTCACCTTCGTGATGAAGCGGGAGTTTCTCCGCTGGAACTGGCGGCGACGAAGCTCCTTGTGCAGCAGCCTCTTGCGCTCCAGCACGAACACGTCCTCGTCCGAGGAGAAGGTGATCGTGAAGGCCGTCGAGCTCGCCGCCGAGCGGCCGCGCACCTTCTTGCGGCACATGTCACTTCGGTAGCCCAAGCCGGAGATGAGTTCATGTACGTCCTCGGCGAGGCGCAGGCTGGTGGTGGTGAATTGCACGCACCCGCCTGCAGACACGGTCCCGTCGGTGTCAAGGAGGCCAGCCAGCAGGGCGCGCCGCTGGGACTCGCTGGCCCGCTGGTACTCAACGGGGATGTGCTTGTCGCCGAGGACGCCGATCGTCCGGAGGCGGGCCTGGAGGGTTCCATGATGCTTCCGGCATGCCGTGCACTGGCGGCCCGTCGTGGTGGGGCCGCCGCAGTCGGGGCAGACTGGCGTGGCGATCGGCTTCTGAAACGCCTTGAGGCGCCCCCCGCACGACTTGCCACACGTCCTGACGTAGGCAACGGGGTTGGTGAACGGCGTCCCACACACGGCGCAGCTCCTCTGCTCAGCGACCATCTCGGTGGCGAGCTGCATGAGATAGCGCATCGGGGACGACGTCTTGGTCACGACCAGTCCATCGGCCTCGAGCCTCATCACGATCTCGGGGTCCGCCGTCGTGATCTGCGCAGCAGCAGACGTCCCGTCTCCCAGCCAGGCCCCCAGCGTGTACGGCTGGACCAGGAGCTCCCGCTCCGCGAGGGCGAGCGCAGCCGCCAGCGGCACGCTGTGGTTGAGGCGTGCGTCGGCTGTGCCCGTGCGCACCGTCGCAGCAATCTCCTCCGTGGTCCGGATCGCGGCGAACGTCCGCTGATTGCGCTGACCGTTCCTGCCGTCACGAGCGGCCTGAAGAGACTTGCGGCTGGCGCGCGTATCCGTCAGCCACTGGTGCTGGGCATCGGCCACGATGGTCGAGCCGTCCGAGAAGGACACCTCGTAGCAGGGTCGGTCGCTCATGACCTCGGTCGCAGCGACCACGCGGGTCGGACGACCGTCGGCCCCAATGACCTCGTCACCGACCTGGACCTCACCCATCGTGGTCCAGCCGGTCGGCGTCACGAGGGGGGTGTCGAGCGCAAGCGCCTTGCCGACGGCCGGTCGAGCGGCGATCACGATCATCTGGCCGGGGTGCAGGCCGTTGGTGAGCTGGTCGAGCTCGGTGAAGCCGGTGGGCACGCCGACCATCTCGCCGTTCTTGCCCGAGGCGTGCTCGATCTCGTCGATCGTGGCCTCGAGCACCTCGCCGACAGCGATGTAGTCCTCGCCGCCGCGCTTGTCGGCGACCTGGTAGACCTCGGCCTGCGCGGCGTTGACGATGTCCTCGACGTCGCCGCCCTGGCCATAGCCCATCTGCACGATGCGCGTGCCCGCGTCGACGAGGCGCCGCAGCACGGCGCGCTCCTGCACGATCTCGGCGTAGTAGCCGGCGTTGGCCGCCGTGGGCACCGCGTCGATCAGCTGGTGCAGGTAGGCCTGCCCGCCGATGCGCTGGATCTCGCCACGCTTGGTCAGCTCATCGGCGACGGTGATGGCGTCGGCCGGCTCGCCGCGACCGTAGAGGTCGATGATCGCCTCGTAGATCGTCTCGTGCGCCGGGCGGTAGAAGTCGAGCCCGCGCAGCGTCTCGACGCAGTCGGCGATGGCGTCCTTGGACAGCATCATCGAGCCGAGGACGGACTGCTCCGCGTGCACGTCCTGCGGCGGCACGCGGTCGTCGCCGCCACTCCCACCGCCGCCGGGTCCACCCCGCTCGGCGCCGTAGTCCCGACGGTCGTCCAGCTCCGCGATCGACACGTCTGCTCCCTCGTCTAGCCCTGCTCGGCCCGTCCCTGCACGGTCTCAGTCCACCACCGACCACTGACATACCCGCCCCGCCACCGACCTCCGGAGGGGTCTCGCGCGCGTGTGGACAAACCTGTGGATAACTTTGGTGGGCCTGGGCGAATCACGTCACCCGGACGGGCTGCTGCGCCACGGTATGGGCCGGGAGGAGGCCCGGGCAAACGGGGGTTGTGGACAACCTGGGGACAACACGCCGTGACGTGTGGGCAAGCCTGGGGACAAGCCTGTGGAGGGCGTGTGACTTTCCCGTGACCTAACGCTTCACCGGCCCTGTGACCAGCACGTATGCCGAGCGCCACCTGTGCACGGAAGATTTCTCGGCCGAGTTACGCCATCTGGGGCGCGCTGGACGCGGTGTGGACAAACCGTCTCATCCGCGACACGCCGACCCCCGCCCTCGAGCACCAGATCTCGCTCCCTGTCACCGCCATGTCACTCACAGGCATCGTTCGGGGTCCTGACCTGCGGGTTTCCACACCAGCTCGCCACAGGAGTCACATCTGTGGACAACGACACGCCCGAAACCCGCAGGTCACCGGTCGTTCACCAGCGCTTGGCATCGCGCGGTGACACGCGCTGGGAGCCCGGCGTCGCGGCGACTATCCTCGCCGGGTGGCGAGCGACCGGGAGACCCAGAAGCCGACGTCCCCCGCGCGCGAGATCCTCCGCCTCGCCGTCCCGGCCTTCCTCGCCCTGGTCGCCGAGCCGCTCTTCCTCCTCGCCGACAGCGCCATCGTCGGCCACCTCGGCACCCCGCAGCTCGCCGGCCTCGGCGTCGCGAGCGCCGCCCTCCTGACGGCCGCCAACGTCTTCGTCTTCCTCGCCTACGGCACGACGAGCATCGTGGCGCGTCACGTCGGTGCCGGTGACGAGCGCGGTGCCGTCGCCAACGGCCTCGACGGCGTCTGGCTCGCCGCCGCCCTCGGCCTCGTCACCAGCGTGCTCGTCGCGACCTTCGCCCGCCCCCTCGTGGCCGCCTTCGGCGCGAGCCCGGACGCCCTCGTCCACGCCGAGCACTACCTGCGCGCGAGCGCCGCCGGGATCCCCGCGATGCTGATCGTCCTCGCCGCCACCGGCATCCTCCGCGGCGTCCAGGACACCACCACGCCCCTGGTCGTGTCGGTGGCCGGTTTCACGTGCAACGTCGTCCTCAACGTCCTGCTCGTCTACGGCCTGCACCTCGGCATCGTCGGCTCGGCCATCGGCACGGTGATCAGCCAGTGGGGTATGGCGATCGCCCTGATCCTCGTCGTGGTGCGGGCAGCGCGGCGGCTCGACGCCTCCCTGCGCCCGCATCCGGGACGCGTGCTGGTGGCCGCGCGGGGCGGCATACCGCTGCTCATCCGCACGCTGGCCCTGCGCACGGTCCTGCTGCTGACCACGTGGGTCGCGGCGGGGCTGGGCGACGTCCCGCTCGGCGCCTACCAGGTGAGCGCGACGGTGTGGAGCTTCCTCACCTTTGCCCTGGACGCGCTGGCGATCGCCGCGCAGGCCCTGACCGGCAAGGCCCTCGGCGCCGGCGACACCGCAGGCACCCGCGCCGCCACCACCCTCATGATCCGGTGGGGCATCATCGGCGGCGCGGTCCTCGGCGCCCTGGTCCTCGCGCTGCACGCCGTGCTGCCGCACCTGTTCACGAGCGACCCCGAGACGCAGGCCGCCCTCGCCGCCGGCCTCGTCGTCGTGGCGCTGACGCAGCCGATCTCGGGGTGGGTCTTCGTGCTCGACGGCGTCCTGATCGGCGCCGGCGACACCCGCTGGCTGGCGTGGGCACAGCTCGCGCTCCTCGTGGCCTACATCCCCGTCGTGGTGGTCGTCCGCCACGTCGCCGGACCCCTCGACGATCCCGCCGCCGTGGTGTGGCTGTGGGTCGGGTTCAGCGTCTTCATGACCCTGCGTGGCATCGCGCTCGGCCTGCGCGCCCGCTCCGACGCCTGGCTCGTCACCGGCGCCACCCGCTGACCGCCACCCTGGCCGCCGGCACCGCGAGGCCTGACGCGGGATCGGTGCAGGTTGCATGTCACATGTGACACCGGACCTGCACCGATCACCACCGCGCACGTCGCCGAGCACGCGCCCGTAGCCGAGCACGCGCACGTCCCCCGCCCGACCAGCACCCCGTCAGGCGCCCACGGCCTCCTGCGCCGGGCTCAGCGCCAGCGCCACGCACCCGGCGACCGCCAGCGCGACGCCGACCAGGCCGCCGGGGCCCAGCCGGCGCGCACACCGTCACCGAGCCCGGCCACCCCCACCAGGCCGGGCAGCAGCACCTCCACGACCCACATCACCGCGGTCACGGGCCCGAGGGAGCCACGCTCGAGGCCACGGGCATACATGACGGCGCCGACCACGCCGGAGGCGACGAGCGCCCACGCGGCCGGCTGCGTCAGGACGCCGGTGACCATCGCGAGCCCGCCGCCGGACGGCTCGTGCACCGCACGGGCCGCGAGCGCCAGCCCCGAGAAGCCCACGCCGGCCAGCCCGCCCAGCACGAGCGGGTGACCGCGGCGCCACAGGGCGGCGGACGCCACGAGCGCGACCGCGACGAGGGCGACCACGGCCCCGGCATACCAGCTGGGCGGTGGGGTCGCGGACTCCGAGCCGGAGGACAGCGCGACCCCCGTGAGCCCGGCGGTGACGACGGCGATGGCCACCCAGTCGCGCGGGCGGGGCCGCACGCGCAGCACCACGGTCGCCAGCAGCACCGTCACGGCGAGCGAGCCCGCGAGCAGCGACTGGACGACGAAGAGGGGCAACGACCGCAGCGCCACCAGCGAGGCCACCCACGCGAGGGCGTCGCAGCCGAGCCCCAGCAGGTAGGCGGGGTGCCGCACGACCCCGGCCCCGGTGGCCCGGGACGCGGCGTATCCCTGCGAGACGGAGGCGACGGCATACATCAGCATGCCGACCACCGAGGCGACGAAGCCGAGGATCACAGCTCGAGCCCGAGCAACGCGTTCTCGACGACCTCCATCATCGCGGGGTGGATCCAGTACTGCCCACGCGCCATCTCGGGGACGGGGGTCCCGAGCGACATGGCCTGGATGAGCGGCTGCACCAGGTTGCTGGCCTGGTAGCCCATGAGGTGCGCGCCCAGCAGCAGCTTGGTCTCGGGGTCGGCGAGCAGCTTGACGATGCCCACCTGGTCCTCCATGGCCCAGCCGTATGCCGTGGCGCCGTAGTCCTGGACCTTGACGACGTAGTCGCGCCCGGCCGCCTGCAGCTCGCGCTCCGTCAGGCCGACCGACGCGATCTGCGGGTGGGTGAAGACGGCGGCAGGGACGTAGCGGTGGTCGCTGGTCCGCAGGTCGTCGGGGTGGGTGAGGTTGTGGGCGACGACCCGGGCCTCGTGGTTGGCCACGTGCTTGAGCTGCCAGTGGCTGCTGATGTCGCCGAGCGCCCAGACCCCCTCGACGCTGGTGCGCTGCTGCTCGTCGACCCACAGGCGGGGTCCGTCCATCCGATAGCCGACCTCGGCGAGCCCGAGCTGGTCGGCGTTGGGCACGCGCCCGGTGGCGACGAGGACGGCGTCCGCCTCGACCTCGCCCGACCCGGAGGGCCCGGTGGTCGTGAGGTGCCACGCGCCGTCGCGGCGCTCGGCCGCGCTGATCTGGGTGCCGAGCCGAAGGTCGTAGCGCTCGGCCGCGAGCTCGGTGAACCGCCCCGAGATCAGGTCGTCCTCCTTGCGCAGCAGGCTGCCGCTGCGCTGGAGCCAGGTCACCTCGACGCCGAACGCGTCGAAGATGTGGGCGAACTCCGCCGCGACGAAGCCGCCACCGACGATCGTCAGGCGGCGCGGCAGCTCCTCCATGCGCATGACGGTGTCGCTGGTGTGGACGCCCAGCTCGGGGGCCGCCTCGCGCAGACCGTCGACGTCGAGCATCGAGACGCGCGAGCCCGCGGCCACGACGATCTGGTCGGCCGTGATGGTCGCGCCGGTGCCGGTGTCGATCTCCTTGGGCCCGACGAACCGTGCGCTCCCGTCGAACACCGTGATGTGCGGGTCCTGGCGGCGGTACTGCTCGCCACCGGCCGCGATCTGGTCGATCCGCCCCGCGAAGATCCGGTCGCGCACCTCGCGCCAGCGCACCTGCGGGTCGCAGGGGAAGGACGCGCCGAGCCGGTCGAGGTGCTGCGCCGAGGTGATGACGTCGGCGGGGTAGGCGTACATCTTGGTGGGGATGCAGCCGACGTTGAGGCAGGTGCCGCCGAAGGTGCCCCGCTCGAGGATCGCGATGTCCTTGTCGGCCAGCTCGGAGGTGATGAGCGAGTTGCCCGAGCCCGTGCCGATGATGATCAGGTCGAAGTGACGGTCAGCCATGCGCTCGAGCCTAGACGTGCAGGCTGAGCACAGGCTGCCCTCAGGACTCCCCGGCCAGTCGGTCGCCCGTCACGGCCCTCACCTGGTCCATCGCCTCGAGGGTCGCGATCGTCGCGTCGAGGGGCCGTAAGCCGCTCTCGGTCCTCCCCTCGCCGAGGCACCGCGCGACCTCGAGCGCCTCCCAGAACAGTCCGTCGTGGGCGGTCGCCGCCTCGAGGTGGCGCAGCTGTCCCCCGCCGCGTCCGTGCAGGGTGAACGAACCCGGTTGGTACCACGGGCCGTCCAGCGACACCCAGGCGTCGGAGCCGCTGATCGCGGCGACGGTGGGAGTCTCGACGAGGGCGCTCGCGTGCAGCGCCGACTGCGCCTCGCCGTGCCGCAGCGTCATCGTCGTCTGCGCCATCGTGCCGGTCGGGCCGCGCACCCCCTGCGCGGCGACCTCGGTGGGCGCCCCGAACACCCACGTCGCCAGCGTCAGCGGATAGGTGCCGAGGTCCATCATCGCGCCGCCCGCGAGCGCCGGGTCGTGGATGCGGTGACGGTCGGGGAAGTACTCGCCGATGTCGGCGGACACGAGCGTCAGGTCGCCGAGCACGCCGTCGTCGAGCAGCCGGCTGATCACGCGGAACTTCGGCAGGCACAGCGACCATATCGCCTCCATCGCGAAGACGCCTGCGGCACGGGCGGCCTCGGCGATGCGCCGCGCCCCGGCGGCGTCGATCGCGATGGGCTTCTCGACCAGCACGTGCTTGCCCGCCGCGATGGCCAGCAGGGCGTGCTCGACGTGCTGCGGGTGTGGGCTCGCGACATAGACGACGTCCACGCGCGGGTGGGCGACCAGCTCGGCATACGACCCGAGGGGCTCGCCCCCGAGCCGCCCGGTGAACCGGCGGGCGCCCTCCTCGGACCGGGACCCGACCGCGACCACCTGGTGGTTGGTATGCCGAAGGACGGACGCGACGAACCGCTCGGCGATCCACCCCGTCCCGACGACGCCCCAGCGCAGGACGGGACCCCCGGTGGGATCGGGCAGGCGGGGCTCGGGCAGGCTGTGGGGGAAGGACATCGGTGTCGCTCCTCGGGACTGTGGCTGGACAGTGGCCAGGACATGTCAGATAGTACTAACAATTGCCGAACGAAGGAGATCGAGCATGTCCCTGCAGCCCGTCCGCATCGGTCTGATCGGCTGCGGCCGCATCGGCCGGGTCCACGCCCTCAGCGTCACCGCGGCCCCCGGGGCCGAGCTCACGACCGTCGTCGACGCCGTGCCCGCCGCCGCCGAGTCGCTGGGCGAGCTGCACGGGGCCCGCGTCGCCGCCACCCCCGAGGAGGTGCTGGCCTCCGACGACGTCGACGCCGTCATCATCGCCTCCCCCACCGCCACGCACGTCGACCTCATCGACGCCGCGATCGACGCCGGCAAGCCCGCCCTCTGCGAGAAGCCCATCGACCTGGACATCGCCCGGGTCGAGGCGCTGCGCGCCAAGGCGTCGGCCGCGACCACCCCGATCATGCTGGGCTTCAACCGTCGCTTCGACCCCCACTTCTCGGCGCTGCACGCGCGGGTCGCCGCCGGCGAGATCGGCCGCCTGGAGCAGCTGTCCATCATCAGCCGCGACCCCGCGCCGGCGCCGACGGAGTACCTCGCCGTGTCAGGCGGGATCTTCCGCGACATGACGATCCACGACTTCGACATGGCGCGGCACTTCGTGCCGGACGTCGTGAGCGTGTTCGCCTCGGGGACGGCACAGTTCAGCGAGGACATCGCGGGTCTCGGCGACTACGACTCCGTGGTGGTGGTGCTGACCGGGCGCGAGGGCCAACAGGTGACGATCACCAACTCCCGGCACGCGGCCTACGGCTACGACCAGCGGCTCGAGGCCTTCGGCTCGGAGGGGCTGCTCGAGGCCGGCAACGTCACCGACACGGTCGTGCGCCGGTGGAGCGCCGACGCGGTCGAGGTGCGCGAGCCCTACCAGAACTTCTTCCTCGAGCGGTATGCCGCGGCCTACCAGCGCGAGCTCGCGGCGTTCGTCGCCGCCATCCGCGAGGACGCGCCGGTGCCGGTGGGTTTCCACGACGGCTGGGCCGCCCTGGTCCTGGCCGACGCCGCCGCCCGGTCCGCCGCCGAGGGGCGCGTCGTCGAGGTCGACCTCGACGCCTGACCCGTCACCCGAACCCGCTGCTGAGCAGCCCGGGTCCGACGCGCTGTCGGACCCGGGCTGACCCGTCCGGTCAGGCCGGGTCGATCCAGCGCGTCGGCAGGTTGTAGCGCGTGATGATCTCCAACGACGCCGGCACGGTCAGCGGGGCACCCGACACCAGCCCGTGGTGCCGCAGCACCTGACGGACGGCCCGACGGCAGTCGCTCTGCAGGTCGTGGTGGATCACCGCGTCGATGGCCCCCGAGCGGAGCAGCGCGACGTTGTCCTCGTCGAGGTCGTGCGCGACGTAGGCGTCCACCCGTCGCCCCCGGCGCCGCAGCTCGGCGAGGGTGGCGCGGTTGCCACCACCGACGGAGTAGACCGCGCACACGCTCGGCTCCTCGTCGAGCGCCGGCCCGACCAGGTCGCCCGTGGCGGCATCGAGCCCGTCCGCGTCCGACACCACGACCACGGGCTCCTCCGGCCGCAGCACCGCCAGCTCGTCCTCGAACGCCCGCACCCGCTCATGCTCCCCCAAGAAGGTCGAGCGGCTCATCGTCACCAGCACCCGCCGCCCCTCGCCGTCACCCACGCCTCGCGGGGTCAGCCAGCGCGACACCAGGAAGGCTGCCGTCGCCCCCGCCTGCTGGTTGTCCAGTCCGACATACGCCACCCGCCTGCTGCTCGGGACGTCGGTGACCAGGGTGACCACCGGTATGCCGCGCCCCGCCGCCCGGTCCACCGCCGCCGCGATGGCCGGGTCGTCCGGCGCCTTGAGGAGCAGCCCCTGCGAGGTGCGGCCTCCCGACCCGACCCGGTCGATCGTCTCCACGAGCTCCTCGACGTCGGCCCGCTCGCGCAGGTGGAACCTCGCCCGCACGGCCGCTGGCCGCACCCACGCCAGCTCGGCCTCGAGCGCCGTCCGCACGGCGCCCGTGAACCGCGCCGGCGCCTGCATCACGACGTCCACCAGCACGGTGCGGGCGCCGAGCCGCAGCTGCGACTGCTGGCGGTCGAGCTCGAGCACGGCCTGCTCGACGGCCCGCACGGCCGCGGCGCTCACGTTGCTGCGCCCGTGCAGCGCGCGATCGACGGTGGCCTCGGACAGGCCGGCCTGGGCGGCGATGTCCTTGAGGGGGTGCGGCGGCCTCATCCCCCGACGGTAGGCCTGATCGCGACTGAGGTCTATCTGAGGTCTTTGACCCCATCCGACGGCCGGTCCGCGAGCCACCATGGAAGGGAAGGACCACGACGATGAGGAGACGCCATGCCGACCACGACCCGCCCGGCGCCCAGCCCGACCTACACGGCGCAGGACTGCCGCCTCGAGGACCTGCGCGCGGTGCTCGAGGCCCGCACCGACGTCACGGCATACCCGCACGCCCAGGCCGTCGAGCAGGAGGTGCTGCTCTATCGCGCCGACCGGCTGCGCGAGGCGCTCGGCACCGGGCCCGAGGCCGCCCGCGAGGTGCAGGCCGAGCTGGCCCGCGCACTGTCCGAGGGGCCGGGGATCGTGGTGCTGCAGGGCGCCTTCGAGCACGACGTGGTCGACCGGGTCAGCGACGGCTTCCGCACGATCATCGAGGAGCAGCGCGCCTCCGGCCGCGTGGCGGGCGACCACTTCGCCAGGCCCGGGGCCAACGACCGCGTCTGGAACGCCCTCGAGAAGCTCGCCGTCACCGACCCCGAGGCGTTCGTCGACTACTACGCCAACGACCTCGTGGCGCTGGCGGCGACGGCCTGGCTGGGTCCTGGCTACCAGGTCACCTCGCAGGTCAACGTGGTCAACCCGGGAGGCGCCGGCCAGACCGTGCACCGCGACTACCACCTGGGGTTCCTCGGGCCGGAGGTCAGCGAGCGCTACCCCCGGCACGTCCACCTGATGTCGCCGATGCTGACCCTGCAGGGCGCCGTGGCGCACGTCGACATGCCCGTCGAGAGCGGCCCCACGCTCTACCTCCCCCACTCGCACCGCTACGAGCCCGGCTACGTCGCCTACTGGCTGCCGGAGTTCCAGGACTACTTCCGCGACCACCACGTGCAGCTGCCCCTCGCCAAGGGCGACGCCGTGTTCTTCAACCCCGCGCTGTTCCACGCCGCCGGCACCAACCACTCGACCGACATCCGCCGCATGGCCAACCTCCTGCAGATCTCCTCGGCATTCGGCCGGGCCATGGAGCGCGTCGACCGGCGCCGCGTGGTCGAGGCCGTCTATCCGGTCCTGCTCTCCCGCCAGGACGCCGGTATGCCGACCGCCCGCCTCCACGACGCGATCGCCGCGTCGGCGGAGGGCTACGCCTTCCCCGCCGACCTGGACGCCGAGCAGCCCGTCGACGGGATGGCGCCACCCAGCCAGGCCGACCGGGTGCGCTCGGCGCTGGCCGCTCGGCTCCCGGTGACCGAGCTCGATTCGGCGTCCGACGCGGCGTCGACCGGTCCGCTCGCGAGCGCGGCGACCGAAGCCGCCACGGCCGCGGGCCCCACGACCGGGGGCGCGGCCTGATGCGCGAGCTCCTCCAGGACCGGGTGGTCCTCGTCAGTGGCGGCACCCAGGGCGTGGGCGCCGCCGTGGCGCGGGCCGCCCTGCGCGAGGGCGCCCGCGTCGTCGTCACCGGGCGCCGCGCGGACGTCGGGTCGGCGGCGGCCGACGAGCTGGCACGCGAGCACGGCTCGCACCGCGTGGAGTTCGTGCAGACCGACCTGGCCGACGTGGACCAGGCACGCGCCTCGGTCACCGCGACGGTCGAGCGCTTCGGCCGGGTCGACGGGCTCGTCAACGCCGCCGGCCTCACCTCGCGCGGGTCGCTGCTCGACACCACCCCCGAGCTGCTCCAGCAGCACCTCTCGGTCAACCTCGTGGCGCCGTTCTTCACGATGCAGGCGGCCGTCGAGGACATGCGCCGCCGGGGCGCCCCCGGCACGATCGTCAACGTGCTGACCATGTCCTCCCACGGCGGCCAGCCATACCTCGCGCCCTACGTCGCCTCCAAGGCCGGGCTGGCCGGACTCACCCGCAACGCGGCGTACGCCCACCGCTTCGACCGCATCCGCATCAACGGCCTCAACATCGGCTGGACCGAGACGCCGGGCGAGGACGAGGTGCAGCGACGCTTCCACGGCGCGCAGGACGGCTGGCTCGAGGAGGCCTCCGCCGCCCTCCCCATGGGCAAGCTGGGGCAGGTCGACGAGATCGCGGACATGGTCGTCTACCTGCTGTCCGACCGCAGCGGCGTCGTGACCGGCTCCGTCATCGACTGGGACCAGACCGTCCCCGGCGCCCACGACTGACCTCCCCCACCCACTCCGTCCCCGCCGCACCCGACAACAAGTGACCCGTCGGGGCGCACCAAGCCCGCTAACCCGCCCACACCCGACAACAACTGACCCCTCGGGGCGCACCCGGCCGTTGACCCGACGTTCGGGAGCCCCCCGCGACCCGACGGGTCACTTCCTGCACCCGACTCGCCTCACGGCGAGCACGCGAGAGACCCGGCTCGGGGGCCGGGCCGCCGCACCCGACAACAACTGACCCCTCGGGGCGCAGACCGCCACTTCGCCCCGCCACACTCGACAACAACTGACCCCTCGGGGCGGACCCGTCCGGTTAGCCCGCCGTTTGAGAGCTCCGCGCGACCCGACGGGTCACTTCCTGCACCCGGCGCTCGCGGCAGCCACGCGAGAGACCGGGCACCGGGCACGGGCCGACACACCCGACAACAAGTGACCCGTCGGGGCGCACCTAGCCCGCTAACCCGCCCACACCCGACAGCAACTGACCCCTCGGGGCGCACCCGTCCGGTTAGCCCGACGTTTGGGAGCCCGACGCGACCCGAGGGGTCACTTCCTGCACCCGGCGCTCGCGGTGGGCACGCGAGAGGCGGGCCGCCGGATCACCGACACCCCGCCTCTCGTCATACGGCTCAGACGAACTCGCCCCGGGAGAAGCTCTCCTCGAGCTCCTCGAGGGAACGACCGCTGGTGTTGGGCAGCATCTTCCACAGGAAGAAGATCGCCGCCAGGCCGATCACGAAGAACAGGCCGAACATCCCCTGCAGACCGGCCGCGCCCACGATCACGGGGAACGAGAAGGTCAGCGCGGCGTTGACCAGCCACATGCACAGGATCGAGATCCCCATGCCGAAGCCGCGGATGCGCAGCGGGAACATCTCGGACAGCGCGACCCAGACCGGCGCGTTGAGGCAGCACTGCATAAACCTCGATCCACCGATGGGC
>NZ_DCYC01000057.1:66733-69170 GCF_002330965.1 Arsenicicoccus sp. UBA2120 | reverse complement strand
ACCACTCAACGGGGCTCTATCAACCGAGGTGCCGGGTGGGCTCCCGGCATACGGCCTGGATGTCCTCGGCCGACGCCCCCTGTCAGCCCCAGCCCATCGCGTGGAGACGCTCGTCGTCGATGCCGAAGTGATGGGCGATCTCGTGCACGACCGTCACGGTGACCCCGTCCCGCAGATCCTCGAGGTCCTCGCACAGGCGGGAAAGCGGCCCGCGGTAGAGGTAGATCCGGTCCGGCAGCATGCCCCCGAGACCCCAGCCACGCTCCGTCAGCGGCGTGCCCTCGTAGAGGCCCAGCAGGTCGCCGAGGTCCTCCGGGGGCTCGTCCTCGACCAGGAAGACGACGTTGTCGAGCAGGGCCATCAGCTCCTGCGGCACGTCGTCGAGCGCATCCCCGACAGCCGCGTCGAAGGTCGCGTCGTCCACGGTCACGGGCATGGCACCAGCCTCCCACGTCCGCCTGACGGCTGTTGCCTCCCGGCCCGAGCAGGCATGGTCCGTCCGCAGGCGCCCGGCAGCGAGCGGTCTGCCCTGCAGGCTCAGCGGACCCAACGGGCTCAGCGGACCCAGACGACGAGATGGGCGTCCTCCCGGGGGAGGACGCCCATCTACGGATTCGTCGGTGTCGGTACGTGGTACCAGGACTCCGGCGTCAGTGCCGCTCGACCTCGGCGGTGCGCTGACCCTCGATCGCCTCATGGCCGTGCCCGTCGTGGTGCGCGGCGGCGACGTCGCGCGGGGTGACAGGCTGGATGTCGTCCTCGAAGAAGAAGCGCGACAGGCGTGCGCGCCTCTTGTCCGAGGTCGTGCCAGGCCGCGGGATCCCGTGAGCATCGGTGGCGTCCCCGAGCTCGAGGGGGCGGTGCGCCTCGTGCTGGACAAGGTTCCACCGGGTGTACTCGTCGATGTCCTCGTGCTTCTCCGTGAACCTGCCGTCTGCGTCCCGGATGATCCGACCGGTCTCGCGTCCGTGGAGCACCAGGTCGCGGTCGCGGCGCTGCAGCGAGATGCAGACGCGCTTGGTGACCCAGAACGCCAGGACGGGGAGGACGAAGAAGCCGATCCGCAGGAACCACGTGATGTCGTTGATCGACAGGTGCAGGTGGGTGGCGATCAGGTCGTTGCCCGCGGCCGCCCACAGGACGGTGTAGGCCGTGATGGCGGCCAGGCCGATCGCCGTGCGGGTCGGGGCGTTGCGGGGACGCTGCAGCAGGTGGTGCTCGCGGTTGTCGCCGGTGATCCAGCGCTCGAAGAACGGGTAGGCACCGAGCAGGACGTAGACGAGGGGCAGCAGCAGCAGCGAGCCGATGAGCACGCCGTAGGTCAGCGTGTAGCCGCCGACCGTGACCTCGGTCCAGCCGGGCATGAGGCGCAGGGCTCCGTCGGCGAAGCCCATGTACCAGTCAGGCTGCGACCCCGCGGTCACCTGGGTCGGGTCGTAGGGGCCGTAGTTCCAGATCGCGTTGATCGAGAACAGGCTCGAGATGAGGGCGGTGATGCCGAAGACGATGAAGAAGAACCCGCCCGCCTTGGCGGTGTAGACCGGCATCAGCGGGTAGCCCACGACGTTGTCGTTGGTGCGGCCCGGCCCGGGGTACTGCGTGTGCTTGTGGACCATCACCAGGATGAGGTGCGCGGCCAGCAGACCGACGAGGATCGCCGGGAGCAGGAGCACGTGGGCGGCGAAGAGCCGGGGGATGATCGCCTCGCCGGGGAAGGTGCCGCCGAAGAGGAAGTAGACGAAGTAGGAGCCGATGACCGGGATGGTCAGCATGAAGCCCTGCGCGGCGCGCAGACCCGTGCCCGACAGCAGGTCGTCGGGGAGGGAGTAGCCGGCGAAGCCCTCGACCAGCGCGAGCATGGCCATGAGCGCGCCGATGACCCAGTTGATCTCACGCGGCTTGCGGAAGGCGCCGGTGAAGAACACCCGGAACATGTGGACGACCAGCGCGACCACGAAGATCAGGGCCGCCCAGTGGTGGATCTGACGGATGAGCAGACCGCCGCGGACGTCGAACGAGATGTCCAGCGTCGAGCGGTAGGCCTCGGACATGTGGATGCCCTTGAGCGGGACGTAGGACCCGTTGTACTCCACGTGGCCGGCGCTCGGGACGAACCACATGGTCAGGAAGACTCCGGTGATCAGGCAGATGATCATGGAGTACATCGCGACCTCGCCGAGCATGAACGACCAGTGGTCCGGGAAGACCTTGCTCATCATGTAGCGGACGCCCTTGGCGGCGCCGGTGCGGTCGTCGACCCAGCCACCGACACCGGCCAGGCCACCGGGCTTGCGCGCCGTGCGGACCTCGCGGATGTCGTCGGTCCTCAGGTCGTTGGTCGATCGAGTGCTGCTGCTCATCAGCCACGCTCCCAGAAGCTCGGGCCCACTGCCTCGGCGAATCCAGAGTCGGCGACGAGGTAGCCCTCGTCGTCCAC
>NZ_DCYC01000057.1:0-66548 GCF_002330965.1 Arsenicicoccus sp. UBA2120 | reverse complement strand
ACGTGGGTGCAGATCTTGGAGTACGCCACGATGCCCTGGTAGCCCCAGTCACGTTCCTTCTTGACCAAGATGTCGTCGGGGTCGAGACGCATGAGCAGGACCGCGGCCTTGCCCTTCTCGTTGAGCGGGTGCTCGGACTTCTCGATGCCCTCGGGGAGCACGTGGTAGACCGAGCCGATCGTGACCTCGTCCGCCCGGATGGGGAGGTTCTGGGGGTCGCGCATCAGGCGCGGCCGACGGCCCTTGGGCCAGTGCTTCTGGTCCCAGAAGGTCGTGGACAGGTCGTTGCCCGGGACGGGGCCGAGGCCACCGAGCACGGGGAGGACCAGGGGGATGGCGAACAGGCCGAGCGCACCGCCCAGCGTCGCCTTGATCAGCGGACGACGGTTGAGCTGAGCGGCCTCCCCACCCTCGGTGAGGGCCTGCGCGAAGCCCGCCCGCTCCTCGGGGGAGCTGCGGAGCTCGTGACGCTCCTCGACGACCTCGTGGTCGGGCATGAGCGTCTTGGCCCAGTGCACGGCGCCCGCGCCGATGAAGAAGAGGCTGATGGCGAGGGTCAGACCGAGCGCCAGGTGGAGCGCGAGCACGTTGCCCAGGAACGGGATGCCGACGTAGCTGTGCTGCGGGATCACGAAGTACAGCACGATGAAGGCCAGCGTGCCGAGGATCGACAGCAGGAACATCGTCGCGACCTGGCGCTCGGCGCGCCGGGCGGCAGCAGGGTCCCGGTCCGCCAGCCGCTCGACGTGCGGGGGGAGTCCGGGGTTCTGGAAACGGTCGGGGATCCCGCCCTGGCCGACGACGTCGCCCTGGTCGAGACGCACGGCATCCTTGCCAAAGTCGTTGGAGTCAGTCATGCGATGCGATGCCCCATCAGGAACGGAGTGGTTGGACTGGTCGCTGGTGCTCATCGCTCAGGCCGCCTTCTTGCCGAGCCACACCGCGGCGAGGATCATCAGGCCGATGCCGAGGGTCCAGGCGAGCAGCCCCTCGGGGACCGGGCCGAGGTTGCCCAGGGCGGCGCCGCCAGGGTTCTTGTCCTCGTCCATGGCCTTGAGGAAGGTGATGACGTCGCGCTTGGCCTCGGGGCTGAGGTTGGCGTCGTTGAACACCGGCATCGACTGCGGGCCGGTCTGCATCGCCTCGTAGATGTGCTTGCCCTCGACGCCGCGCAGGGTGGGCGCCCACTTGCCGCGCGTCAGGGCACCGCCGGAGCCCACGGCGTTGTGGCACATGGCGCAGTTGACGCGGTAGATCTCGCCGCCCTCGGCCGCGTTGCCGCCGCCCTCGGTGAACTCCTCGGACGGAATCGCCGGGCCTGCGCCGAGCGAGGCCACGTAGGCGCTCATCTGGCGGATCTGCTCCTCGGAGAACTTCGGCTTGTTGCGGGGCGCCTGGACCGCGGGGGCCGCCATCGGCATACGACCGGTGCCGACCTGGAAGTCGACCGCCGCCGCACCGACGCCCGCGAGGGTGGGTGCGTCCGGGCCACCCTCGGCATTGAGGCCGTGGCAGCTGGCGCAGTTGGCGAGGAAGAGCTTCTTGCCCTCCTCGACGTCCTGGGCGGTGGAGGCGCTGGCCGTGGCCGTGGCGTCCTGCGGCTTGGCGACGGCGTAGGCCGTCCCCACCACGAGGAGCATGGCCAGGAGGAGCACGAACAGTGTGGCGGGGTGCCTGCGCCGGGCGGCCAACGCGTTCACGAAAGGGTCCTGTCGTCGACGGTCAAGGGGCGGATGCTGCTGTGTGTGTCGAGCTGCGTGGAGCTGGTCGTGGTCACTTGAGGATGTAGATCACCGCGAACAGGGCGATCCACACGACGTCGACGAAGTGCCAGTAGTAGGAGGTGACGATCGCCCCGGTGGCCTGCGCGTGGGTGTAGCGCCTGGTGGTGAAGCTGCGGGCGATGATCAGCAGGAAGGCGATCAGACCACCCGTGACGTGGATGGCGTGGAACCCGGTGGTCATGTAGAAGACCGACCCGTAGCCGTTGGAGTTCAAGGTGATGCCCTCGCTGGACAGCTTGGCGTACTCCCAGGCCTGACCCGAGACGAAGACCGCACCGAACATGTAGGTGAGGACGTACCACTCGCGCATGCCCCAGCGCTTGACGTCCAGCAGCGACCCGGTGCGGGCCGGCTGGCCAGCCTCCGCCTTCCACACGCCGAGCTGGCACCAGACCGAGGAGATGACCAGGATCAGCGTGTTGACCGCCGCGAAGAGCACGTTGTGCTTGGGGGTCTCCGCGGCCCACTGCTCGGGGACGACCCCTCGGATCGTGAAGTACATCGCGAACAGGCCCGCGAAGAACATGAGTTCGCTGGAGAGCCAGACGATCGTGCCCACCGAGGCGAGGTTGGGTCGGGTCGCCGGGCCGAGCGCGGCATGGCTGGGGGAGCTGTGGTGCACAGCGGATGCAGTCGACACGACGCCATCTTGCCCCAAAAACGTGGGACTTGCCCAACGGCAGGCGATCTCCGGAGAGTCGGGAGCCTGAGAACACCCTGAGAACCCTGTCTGGCGGGTCTCGCGGGGGCCGCTAAGATCGGCCGCATGACCGCGAGCCACACTGCTTCGTCCAGCGGCACCGACGCCCCCCGGGGGCTTCGCGTCCTGCTCTACTCCGACGACGTCACGACGCGTGACAAGGTCCGCCTGGCGGTCGGGAAGCGCCCCGCCAAGGACGTCGTGATCGAGGCCTGGCACGAGGTGGCGACCGGCGAGATGGCCCTGCGCGACACCGAGAACGGGCAGTTCGACCTGCTGATCCTGGACGGGGAGGCCGGCAAGGTCGGGGGCATGGGCCTGGCCCGGCAGATGAAGAACGAGATCTACGGCTGCCCGCCCATCCTCGTGCTCACCGGTCGTCCTCAGGACAGCTGGCTGGCCGCCTGGTCCCAGGCCGACCTCGCCGTGCCGCACCCGCTGGACCCGCTGGCCCTGGCCACCGGCGTCTGCGAGCTGGTGCGTCGCGACCGCACCCCCGCGTGACGGAGATCATGCCGGACGCCGCCTCCCTCACCTGGCCCACGGTGCTGAGCAGCCTGGTCGAGGGGCGTCACCTGTCGCTGGGCGAGGCCCGGTGGGCCATGGGACAGATCATGTCGGGCGAGGCCACTCCTGCCCAGACCGCGGGCCTGCTCATGGCGCTGCGGGTCAAGGGCGAGACCGCCGAGGAGCTCCGCGGCCTCGCGGACGAGATGCTCGCGCACGCGCGTCCGCTGTCCGTCCCGGGCCCGTCTCTCGACATCGTCGGGACCGGGGGCGACCGCGCCAACACCGTCAACATCTCGACGATGTCCTCGTTGGTCATCGCGGGGGCCGGTGTGCGCGTCGTCAAGCACGGCAACCGTGCGGCCTCCTCCAAGTCCGGCTCGGCCGACGTCCTGGAGGCGCTGGGGGTCGCGCTGACGCTGCCGTCCGAGCGGGTTGCCGAGGTGGCGGACGAGGCCGGGATCACCTTCTGCTTCGCTCGCTCGTTCCACCCCTCGATGGCGCACGCCGCGGTGGCGCGCAGCGAGCTGGGGATCGGGACGGCATTCAACTTCCTGGGCCCGCTGACCAACCCGGCCCGGCCCACCTATGCGGTGGTCGGCTGCGCCGACGCTCGTATGGCGCCCCTCATGGCCGGCGTCTTCGCGGGGCGCGGGACGGACGCCGCCGTGTTTCGCGGCGACGACGGCTTGGACGAGGTCACGGTGTCGACCACGACCTCGGTGTGGTGGGTCGTGGACGGCGGGATCGTCGAGCGCACGCTCGACCCGCGCGAGCTGGGCTTCGACCTGCACGACCTCTCGACGCTCGTCGGCGACGACGCCGAGCACAACGCTGGTGTTGTGCGCCGCCTCCTGGAGGGCGAGACCGGTCCGGTCCGCGACGCGGTCCTGCTCAACGCCGGCCTGGGGCTGGCGGTCGCTGGTGCGCGGGACGGCGGTGGCGCGGCGGACCACGACGCGTTCGTCGCCCTGGTGGCTGACGGGGTGGAGCGTGCCCGGCGGGCGATCGACGATGGTCATGCCGCTCGGGTGCTGCAGCGCTGGATCACCTCGACCTCAGCCTGAGATCGAACGCCCCTTCTGGGCAACGGGCAGCGCTCAGCCGCTGGACCTGAGGCGTGGGGTGAACTCAGCCGTCGAACCCGAGGCTGAAGGCAGCCTCGAGGTCGTGCCGCGAGTAGGTGCGGAAGGCGATGTGGGTCTGGGTGCCGACGACGCCGTCGACCTTGTTGAGCCGATCGGCGATCACGTCGGCGAAGTCGTCGTGCTGACGCACCCGCACCATGGCGATCAGGTCGACGTCCCCCGTCACGGAGTAGACCTCGGTGACTCCCTCCAGCTCCGCGATGGCCTGGGCCACCTCGGGGATGCGGTCGACGTCGGCGTTGATGAGGACGATGGCTGAGATCACGAGCCCACCATAGTGGGCGACGCGGGAGACCGTCCCCCGGGACGGTCGTGCCCGTGGGACGTCGCGCCCCGGGTCGGCCAGGCGTCGAACCCCGGGTCGGTGGCGGCGGCCACGAGCGGCTCCAGGCGGGCGTGCTCCCGCTGCGCCCCGTGGACGGGGCAGCTCCACGACCCGTCCAGAGCGACGAGTCGCACGCCGTCGCTCTCGAGCCAGCGCAGGAGCAGCTCGGTCTCCTCGGCCGTCGCCGCGCCATGGTGGCCCACAGTCGGCGTGGGGACGTGCTCGGCGGAGGCACGCAGGGCCTCGACGTGCGGCATCGGATCGGCCCCGGGAGGGGTGACGACGGTCCCGGCCAGCCGGCCGTGACGGATGCACACGACCTCCCACCCGCCCCCGGGAGCCCGCCGGGCCGCCACGAGCTCTGGCGTGGTGCGCAACGGAGCCAGGCGTTGCGCCTTGCCGGCTCCGCGCACGAGGGCGAGCAGCCGGTCACGGACGACCCCCGCCTCCTCGAAGCGGTCCTCGCCGGACAGGTCGGCCATGCGGGCGTGGAGCGCGCCCACGACCGCGCGGCAGTCTCCCTCGAGCATGTCGCGGACGCGACCGGCCACCGCGGCATAGTCGTCGACCGACTGGGCGCCGGTGCAGGGGGCGCCGCAACGCCCCATCTCGGCCAGGGCGCACGCCGTGCTGCGGGGGCGCAGGCTCAGCCGCGGGGTGCACTGGCGCAGCGGGACCGCGTCGTGGACCGCGGCGACCGCGGCCTCGGCAGACAGCCGCGAGGAGTACGGGCCGGAGTAGGTCGCGCCGTCGTCGCGCACCTGCCGCACGAGGGACAGCCTGGGGAAGGGCTCGTCGGTCAGCTTGATCCAGACGCCGCGGTCCGGGTGGCGCGATCGTCGGTTGTAGCGGGGCTGGTGCGAGGCGATCAGTCGCAGCTCGCGGACCTGGGCCTCGAGCCGGGTGCCGCAGACGATGGGCGTGACCGACTCCGCGATCGCGACCATCTCCGCCATCCGCGTGCGTCGCTCGGACGCGGTGAAGTAGGACCGGACCCGGGACCGGATGTCCTGCGACGTGCCGACGTAGAGGGGCCGGCCCTGGGCGTCCTTGAAGACATAGACCCCCGGTCGTGACGGCAGCCCCTCGGCGAGGTGGCGCTTGCGCCGCTGGGCGGGGGACACGCGCGACGTGAAGGTCAACAGCTCGTCGAGGGTGTGGACGCCCTGGTTGCCGACGCGACCGACGAGCTCGTGCAGCACGTCGACGGTGGCCTTGGCGTCGTGCAGCGCCCGGTGGTCGGGGGTGGTGCGGGAGGAGAACAGGGCGGCGAGCGTGGCGAGCTTGTGGTTGGGCGCCTCGTCGCGGGGCACCAGCTGGCGGGCCAGGTGCACGGTGTCGAGCACGCGGAAGGCCGGCCAGTCCAGGCCGGACCGCTCCGCCGCGGCCCGCAGGAAGCCGACGTCGAAGCGGGCGTTGTGCGCGACGAGCACGCTGCCGCGGGCGAACTCCAGGAAGGACGGCAGGACCTGCGCGATCGCGGGCGCCTCGGCGACCATGGCGTCGGTGATGCCGGTGAGGACCGAGATGAACGCGGGGATGTGCGCGTGGGGGTTGACCAGGGTCTGGAACTCGCCCAGCTCCAGCCCGCCGCGGACCTTGACCGCGCCGATCTCGGTGATGGCGGAGGTGGCCGGGCTGCCACCGGTCGTCTCGAGGTCGACGACGACGAAGGTCGTCTCCGCGAGAGTGGGGCCCAGCTCGTCGAAGGTACCCTGGACGGGGGGTCCGGCGAGGAGGGTGGAGGTCGAGCTCATGGCGACGACCCTAGGGGCGACCACCGACAAGCCCCCTCGGTGGGGCCGTCGACACGCTGGCCCCCAGGGGGTCTGTCAGTGGTGGCACCTAGCGTTCTGGACATCGGGACCCTCCGGTCCCACCGACACGAGGAGTCACTCATGCTGCTGGAGTGCCGCACCTGCCCCGTTCGTGGCGACGCCTGCCGCGACTGCATGGTCAGCGCCCTCGTCGAGGGACCAGCGGTGCCGCTGGACCCGCGCGAGCACGCCGTGGTGGCGCAGTTCGTCGGCGCTGGGCTCGTGAGCCGTGACCAGGCTCGAGGGCTCTACGCGCGGCGCGAGCCGGTGTCCACCGTCCGCTCGGTCCCGCTGTCGGGCGCCCGCGCGGGCTGAGCCGCGGACTAGGGTGACGCCGTGACGAGCCACGGACCGACGTCCCGCTGGTGGCCCGTCGTGCTCGGTTTCGTCGTGGCCGTCTGCATCGTGATGGCCGCCGGCCTGACCTGGGTCCTCCTGGCGCCGGCTGGGACGCCTGAGCGGGTGCCGCGTCCGACCTCGGCAGGGTCGCGGTCGGCAACAGGATCGGAGCCCGCGGCGGGATCCGTGACGGCGGCGGGATCCGTGACGGCGACGGGATCCGAGACGGCAACGGGATCCGAGACGGCGAGGTCTGAGCCGCTGGCCGGGGTGCAGCAGGTGCTGGACCGTCGGGCCGCCGCGGCCCGAGCCCGCGACGAGTCGGCCTGGCTGGCCGACCTGGATCCCTCGGCCGCCGGCCTGAGGCAGCGGCAGCAGGCCCTGCTGAGCGCGTTGCGGTCCCTGCAGGTCCGTGAGCTCACGCTCCGCGCAGAGCGATTCCTGCCGGGCCCCGCCGTGCGCCCGGACGGCTCCGTCGGTGACCAGGCTGCCCGGGTCGACGTGGTCGGTGCCTGGCGCCTGCCGGGCGTCGATGCCCGGCCCGCCCCGTTCACCCTGGAGCTGACGGTCCGCCGTCACGGCGGCGGGTGGGTGGTGGTGGACGACGCGGGCCCGGGCACGGTGCGGCAGGCCTTCGACCTGTCCGGCCTGCAGGTGCGCCGCAACCCGGCGGGCGTGGTGGCGGGCAACGCCCCCGCGGAGCGGCTCGACGAGGTGGCAGTCGACCTGGCGCCGGCCCGCGAGCACGTGGAGCATGCCTGGGGCGCCCTGTCCCACCTCCCCGCCGTCCTGCTGCCCGCGACGAGCTCGGAGTTCGCGGCCCTCACCGGGCGGGTGGGCAAAGACACGTCGGGGGTCGCCGCGGTGACCTACGGGATGCTCGAGACCGGCAGCGTCGCCCGTGGCGACAAGATCGTGGTCAATCCTCTCGCCTGGGCGTCGTCGACGCGTCAGGGACGACGGATCGTTCTCACTCACGAGCTGACCCACCTGGCGGTGCGGGCCACGACCACCCACCCCGCGCCGGAGTGGCTGAGCGAGGGCTACGCGGTGCACACGTCCTACGCGGGACTGCAGGTGGATCCCCGCAGGGCGGCGCCCGAGCTGATGGCGGCCGTGGCCCGCGGGACCCTGCCGACGCGCCTGCCGGAGGACGAGAGGTTCAGCGACGTGGCATCGGGTACGGCCTACGACGAGGCCTGGTTGCTGGTCGACTGGTTGGCCCGCGCCCGAGGAGAGGACGCGCTGCGCCGGCTGTATCGCGAGATGGGGACCGGGAGCTCGCCGAGCGACGCCCTGGGGCGGATCGGGCTCACCGAGTCGACCCTGCTCGCCGGGTGGCAGGAGGATCTGCGACGCCTCGCGCGCTGAGCCGCGTGCGGGTCCGGGCGAGGGTGGTGGGGAGCGAGCCTGGTGCCGGGGCGTGCACTGGGGATCCTGGATGCATGGGCGTGCGTTGGCGAGCGTGGCTGTCGCCGATCGTGCGCCTGGGCTCACTCGTCGGAGACGGGCCCGCCATACATCGCATCGATCGTCGGCGCGAAGTCGCGCAGGACGAGGTGGCGCTTCACCTTGAGCGACGGGGTGAGATAGCCGTTCGCCTCCGTGAAGTCCTGGTCGAGCACGGCGAACTCCCGGATCGACTCGGCCCGCGAGACGGCCTCGTTGGCGTGCGCGACGGCGGCCTCGATCTCCTTGCGCACCCGCGGGTGAGCAGGGGCGTCGGCGAAGTCCACCTCCCCGAGGCCGTGGCGCGCGGCCCACCCCGGCCACATCTCCTCGTCGAGCGTGACCAGCGCCCCGACGAAGGGGCGCTTCTCGCCGACCACCACGCACTGCGACACGACGGGGTTGGACCGCAGCCGGTCCTCCAGGACGCCGGGCACGACGTTCTTGCCGCCGGCGGTGACGATGATCTCCTTCTTGCGCCCGGTGATCCGGACGTGACCGCTGTCGTCGATCGACCCGAGGTCTCCGGTGCGGAACCACCCGTCGACGAAGGCCTCGGCCGTGGCCTCGTGGTTGCCGTGGTAGCCGCGGAAGACGTTGACGCCGCGGGTGAGCAGCTCGCCGTCCTCGGCGACGCGGCACTCCACGCCGGGCATGGGTCGACCGACGGTGCCGATCTTGAGGCCGGGCACGTCGTTGACGCTCATGGGCGCCGTCGTCTCGGTGAGGCCGTAGCCCTCGAGCACCGTGACGCCGATGCCGCGGAAGAAGTGGGCCAGCCGCGGTCCGAGCGGCGCGCCGCCCGACACGACGTACCGGACCCGGCCGCCCATGGCGTCCCGCAGCTTGGCGTAGACGAGGCGGTCGTACAGCGCGTGCTGGAGGCGCAGGGCGACGGGGACGCGGCCCTGGTCGGTCGCGCGGCTGTGGGCGATGGCGACGCGGGCGGCGGCGTGGAAGATCTTGTGGGTGCTGCCCGCCTCGGCCTTGCTCTCGGCACCGACGTAGACCTTCTCAAGGACGCGGGGCACGACGAGCAGGAAGGTCGGACGGAAGGACGCCAGGTCCGCCATGAGGTTCTTGATCGACGCGGTGTGGCCCATCCGGAGTCCATAGTCCACCACGAGCACCTGGATGAGGCGACCGAAGACGTGCGCGAGGGGCAGGAACATGATGGTCGAGGCGTCGTCGGTGACGACCTCCGGTAGGTAGTGCCGGGTGTTGTCGGACAGGGCCATGAAGTTGGAGTGCGTGAGCTCGGCGCCCTTGGGGCGGCCTGTCGTGCCGGACGTGTAGATGATCGTGGCCAGGTCCGACGGCCCGGCCAGGTTCGCACGCTCCTCGACGACCTCGTCCGCGACCTCGTGGCCGGCGGCGACCAGCTCGTCGAGCCCGCCGTCGTCGATCGTCCACACGTGGTGCAGACCGGGAAGCCGGTCGCGGACAGCGGCCACCGAGGCCGTGTGCTGAGGCTTCTCGACGACGACCGCCGAGGCGCCGGAGTCCTCGAGGATCCACGCGATCTGCTCGGCGGAGCTGGTCTCGTAGACCGGGACCCCCACCGCGCCGGCGGTCCAGAGCGCGAAGTCCGTCAGCGTCCACTCGTAGCGCGTGCTGGACAGGATCCCGACCCGCTCGCCCGGCTCGACGCCCGCGGCCACGAAGCCCTTGGCGAGCGCCCAGACCTCGTCGCGCCACTGCGCGGACGTGACGTCCTGCCAGGCATCGCCGACCTGGCGCCCGAACACCACGCGGTCGGGGTGCCGCGCCGCGTTGCGCGTCACGAGGCCCGCGAGGTTCCCCTCGGTGGGCGCGGGGACGATGATGGGCGTGCTGGTGGCGTCCACGTGCTGCTCCTTGGCTCGGGTCGGACCGGATGCAGGCTACAGGCGGCCGGACCTACCGGAGAGTAGTCACCGTGCCGGTCTCGGGGCGCGGGATGTGGCCGGACCCACACGTCCAGCTCGTGGCACCCACCGCCGTCCCAGCGGCTTTCAGCAGGAGGGGCCAGTCCCTCGACCGACGGCGGTCGTCACCGATCGTCATCCCGCCTCGGCCCTGGCTAGGGTGGGCGCATGGCCCAGCGCACCGAGTCCAGCACCGTCATCGCCGCCTCGCCGGCAGCCGTCCTCGACGTCGTCGCCGACGTCGCGTCCTATCCCGCGTGGACGCCCGAGATCCGGTCGGTGCAGATCCTGTCCGAGGACGACGGCTGGGCCGAGCAGGTGCGGTTCGCGCTGGAGGCCGGGCCGGTCAAGGACACCTACACCCTCGCCTACGACTGGGACGTCGACGAGGAGGGCGCCGGGACGGTCTCGTGGCACCTCGTCGAGGGCGGGGTGCTCAAGGCGATGGACGGGTCCTACGTCCTCGAGCCCGTGGACGGTGGCACCAGGGTGACCTACGCCCTCGGCGTGGACGTCAAGGTGCCGATGCTGGGCGCCATGAAGCGGGCCGCCGAGAAGCGCATCGTCGAGGGCGCGCTGCAGGGTCTCGCCGCCCGCGTCCGCGGCTGATGGGGGTGACCGACGAGGTCGCCGGTTCCGTCGACGAGGAGTCGCGGCGGCTCAAGGCGCTGCTGCAGGACACCCTGGATCTCGGTCGCGCGCCGACCAGGCCGGAGCCAGAGTGGACCGACCATGCGGACCAGGATCACGCGGACGACGACCCGGGGGACGACGAGCGAGAAGGCGAAGGGGACCGGTCGCACGACGGCGACCCCGATGACGACCCGGCGGACGAGGGCGAGCACCCGCACCGGACCACCTCGCCCCAGCACGCGGCGGACACCTGCCCCGTATGCCGGGCCAGCCGCCTCGCCCACACCCTGGCGCCGGAGCTGATCGACGAGGTGGGGCGCGGGATGGAGGCGCTGGGGCGATCGCTCCGGGGGGTCGCGGCGGCGGCCAGACGGCATACTGACGAGCATCTGCAGGCACGGACGGACGAGGAGCGAGCATGACCACGATCGGTCTGGACGTCGGCGGCACCAAGATCGCCGGCGCCCTGGTGGACGAGGACGGCAAGGTCCTCGCTCGAGCCCGCCGCGAGACGGGGATCCCGAGCGCCGAGTCCGTCGCGAGCGCGTCGGCGGACCTCGTCCGCGAGCTGGCCCAGCACCAGGACGTCAAGGGTGTGGGCATGGCGGTGGCCGGGGTCGTGGACAAGTCCGGGGCGCACGTCGTCTACGGCACCAACCTGGGCATGCAGGACGAGCCGATGAAGCAGCGCATGGAGTCGCTCATCGACTACCCGGTCATCCTGGACAACGACGCCAACGCGGCGGCGTGGGGGGAGTTCCAGTTCGGCGCGGGGCGGGACAGCGACGACATGCTGCTGGTCACCGTCGGCACGGGCATCGGCGGCGGCATCGTGGTCGACCAGCGGCTGCTGCGGGGGGCCTACGGCTTCGCGGCGGAGATCGGCCACATGCGGGTGGTGGTCGACGGACCGCAGTGCGGGTGCGGCAACCGCGGCTGCTGGGAGATGTACGCCAGCGGCAGCGCCCTGCTCCGCTCGGCGAAGGAGCTCGTGTCCTCGGGCACCCCCCACGCGGCCCGCCTGCGCGAGGCGTGCGGAGGACGGCCCAAGGACCTCAAGGGCCAGGCGATCACCGAGCTCGCCAAGAAGGGCGACCTGGCCTGCATCGAGCTGCTCGAGGACCTGGGCCACTGGCTGGGCGAGGGCTGCGCGAGCATGACGGCGATCCTCGACCCCGACATGATCGTGATCGGTGGCGGCGTCGTCGAGGCGGGCGACCTCCTGCTCGACCCGGCCCGTCATGCCTACGGCCGTCAGCTGACCGCGCGGGGTCACCGCCCGGTGGCCAGGTTCGTCCCCGCGGCCCTGGGCAACGACGCCGGCATGATCGGTGCCGCCGCGATCGCCGCCGAGGTCTACGACGGTGCGGGGGCGGACGCGTGAGCGATCTCGCCATCGGGATCGACATCGGCGGGACCAAGGTCGCCGGGGGCGTGCTCGACGAGCAGGGCGCCATCGTGGCCCGAGCGCGCCGCGACACCCCGCACCGCAGCAAGAGCCCGGACGTCGTCGAGGACACCATCGTCGGGGTCATCGAGGACCTGCTGGGCCAGACGGCCCGCGAGGACGTGGTGGCGGTGGGGGTCGGCGCGGCGGGCTGGGTCTCGGCCGACCGGGCCACCATCCTGTTCGCGCCCCACCTGTCCTGGCGCAACGAGCCCCTCCAGGAGCGGCTGTCGACCCGGGTGCCCGTCCCGGTCTACGTCGACAACGACGCCAACGCCGCCGGGTGGGCCGAGCACCGGTTCGGCGCCGGGCGCGGCGAGACCCACCTCATGATGATCACGCTCGGCACCGGCATCGGTGGGGCGCTCGTGATGGACGGCCAGGTCCAGCGCGGTCGCTACGGCGTGGCGGGGGAGTACGGCCACATGATGGTCGTGCCCGGCGGCCACCGGTGCGAGTGCGGCAACCGCGGCTGCTGGGAGCAGTACGCCTCCGGCAACGCCCTGGTCCGCGAGGCGCGCAGCCTCCTGCTCGCCAACTCCCCGGTGGCCCACGACCTGCTCGAGCGGCTCGGGGGCGAGGACCAGAGCCTCACCGGACCGGTCATCACCGAAGCCGCGCAGGACGGTGACCAGACCTGCGTCGAGCTCATCGCCGACATCGGCCGCTGGCTCGGGACGGGACTGGCCAACCTCGCGGCGGCGTTCGACCCCGGCAGCTTCGTCATCGGCGGCGGGGTCAGCGCGGCCGGAGACCTGCTGCTCGGTCCCGCCCGCGAGACCTTCGCCCGCGAGCTGACCGGACGCGGCTACCGCCCGATGGCGCAGATCCTGCAGGCCAGCCTCGGCAACGAGGCCGGACTCATCGGTGCGGCCGACCTCGCCCGCACCGAGGTGCTCAGCACGTCATGACCGTGCGCGTCGCGAGCTACAACACGCGCGACTTCCTCGACGACCGACGGGCCGCGGCTCGCGTCGTGCGTGCGCTGGCGCCGGACGTCCTGCTGCTGCAGGAGGCACCCCGCCGCTTCTGGCCCGGTCCCCTGGTGCGGGACTTCGCGCGCGAGACGGGCCTGCGCTGGCCGGGTGGGCACCGCGGCTCGGGAGGCACCACCGTGATGCTCTCGGACCGGCTCACCCTGGTGGACTGCGTGCACCGTGGTCTCCCGGTGCCCCTGGGGCAGCGGACCCGCGGGTATGCCGTGCTGCGCGCCCGGCTCCCCGAGGGGTCGCTGCTGACGGCGGCGAGCGTGCACCTGGGGCTGTTCGAGGGGCAGCGGCTGCGGCATACGCACCAGATCCTCCGGGACCTGCCGGTCGAGGGGCCGCTGGTGGTCGCGGGGGATCTCAACGAGGGCCCGGGCGGGCCCAGCTGGCAGACCTTCGCCGGCCTGCTCGACGTGCTGTCGGTGGAGGAGCCGACCTATCCGTCCTGGGCGCCGGTCGAGATGCTCGACGTGGTCTGGGGCAGGGGTGTGCGGCGCGTGGACGGCACGCCACCGCCGGAGCTGGACCGACGAGGCAGGGACGTGCGCCGCGCCTCGGACCACCTGCCGGTGTGGGTCGACGTGGACGTGCTGGGGTCCTGACGCGGACCAGAGGCGATCTGGCCGATCGGCCGACCGCGGAGCACCAGCGTCGGGTGAGGGTCACACCCGGGCGCCGTCGTCGTCCTCGTCGTGCGTGCTGGGCAGCCGGAGCACCAGCCCGACGAAGGCCGCGACGGTGGCGAGACCGGCGAGCCACAGGTAGATGCGGGGGCTGGTGTGGCCCGTCAGGACCATCGTGAGCAGGACGATCGGCCCGGCCACCAGGCCGACCAGGATCGCCCACCAGACCGGGTCCGCGCGCCACGACGGCATCGGGGTGGGCGGTGGCGGCACGTAGTCGTCGTCCGGGTCGTCCGGGTCGACGGGAGGGGTCCACGACCGGTGGTCCGTCCCCATCGAGAGGCCGGAGCCGGGGTCGCGGTAGACGAGGCGGGGGTCGAGGGCGCGGCGCTGCTGCGGCGACGCTGGGGGAGCGGTTGGGGGAGCGGGCGGGGAGCCGGGCGGGGAGCCGGGCGGGGAGCCGGGCGGGGAGCCGGGCGGCGAGCCGGGCGAGGGGTCGGCCGCCGGTGGGGACGCGCGACGCCCGGGCGGGGGATTGATCGCCGAGGGGTGCGTCGGACGTCCGGGCGCGCTCTCGTGCTGCGGCGTCTCCCGACCCGTCCGGTCCGGCCGCCCCGCAGGATCGGGTCCACCCTCCCCGCCCGGCTCGGACCCGTCCTGCGCGCGCTGCTCGTCGTCCCAGCGCGCCACGATCTCCTCGAAGCGAGCGTCGATGTCGTCCGGCTCGTGGGTGCCCATGCCCTCAGCCTCGCCGCACGCGCTCGACGAACTCCACCGAGCGGTCGTGGATCACGTGCGCGTCGTGGTCGAGGGTGGCGACGTGGTAGCTGTCGGCCAGGCGCACGTGGGTGACGTCGGTGCTCGAGATGCGGCTCAGCAGCAGCTCGGAGCTGGACGCCGGGACGACGTGGTCCTCGTCCGACTGCATCAGCAGGACCGGCTGGGTGATCTCCGGCAGGTCCCGGACCGTCAGCGCCCACAGCTGCAGCATGGACGACAGCGCGTGCAGCGGCGTGCGGTCGTAGGCCAGCTCGGTCACGCCGGCGAGGCGGATGTCGCTGGCGATCCCGGCGATCGAGGGGGCCAGCCGGCGCAGGACGGGCAGGGCCCGCATGCGGGGGTCGTCGCTGCGATAGGCGGGGTTGACGAGCATCAGGCCGGCGATGCTCGGGCCGTGCTCCTCGGCCAGGCGCGTGACGAGCGCGCCGCCCAGGCTCAGGCCGGCGACGAAGACGGTGTCGCACTCGTCGAGCAGCCGCAGCAGCTCGCGCTCGAGCACGGCGATCCAGTCCTGCCACTGGGTGCGGTTGAGCGACTGCCAGGTCGTCCCGTGCCCCGGGAGGCGGGGGAGTCGCACGGCATACCCCTGGTCGGCGAGGTGCTGGGCCCAGGGCCGCAGGGACTGCGGGCTGCCGGTGAAGCCGTGGCTGACCAGGACGCCGACCCCGCCCCCCTCGGGCCGGCCGGGGCTGCTGAACGCCTCGGCACCTGGCATGACCTGCACGTCGACCTCCTGGTGGCTGAGCCGTCCGACACGGCCGTCCCAGGGTAACCGGGGCTGGGTTAGAGTGCTGATCACGCGCACAGATCGAGGTGGCCACGGTGCTGTACTGGTTCGTCAAGTCGCTGGCCCTCGGCCCGCTGCTGAAGCTGCTCTTCCGACCCTGGGTCGAGGGGTCCGAGCACGTCCCCACCCGTGGCGGAGCGATCCTGGCGAGCAACCACCTGTCCTTCTCGGACTCGTTCTTCCTGCCGCTGGTCCTGAGCCGGCGCATCACCTTCCCGGCCAAGATGGAGTACTTCACCGGCCGGGGGATCAAGGGCCGGCTGACGGCGGCGTTCTTCCGCGGGGTCGGCCAGATCCCCATCGACCGCTCGGGAGGCTCGGCCAGCGCCGCCGCCCTGAAGTCCGGTCTCGAGGTCCTGGACCGCGGCGAGCTCTTCGGCATCTATCCCGAGGGGACGCGCTCTCCTGACGGACGGCTCTACCGGGGCAAGACCGGGGTGGCCCGGCTGGCCCTCGAGGCGGGCGTGCCCGTCATACCCGTGGCCATGATCGGCACGGACAAGGCCCAGCCCACCGGCAAGATCATCCCCAAGGTCATGCGGATCGGGGTGCGCTTCGGCGAGCCGATCGACTTCTCGCGGTATGCCGGGATGGAGGGCGACCGCCACGTCCTGCGCGCCATGACGGACGAGATCATGTACGCCCTGATGGAGCTGTCCGGCCAGGAGTACGTCGACGAGTACGCCGCGACCCGCAAGCAGCGGATGGTGGACTCCGCCCGGGCCAAGGCCGAGGAGGCCAAGGTCAGGGCGCGCGAGCTGCAGGACCAGACGCGGGTCAAGGCCGACGAGGCGTTGACCCGGGCCAAGGAGCTCGGCGACCCGGCGGCCCTCAAGGAGCTGGGGGACCAGACCCTGGCGCGGGCCGAGGAGGCCATCGCCAAGGCCAAGGACCGACGCACTCACAAGGACTGAGACGTGGCGGCGCTGCGCTCGACGATGGCCGGGCTGGAGCGGGGGATCTGGCGCGGCATCGACGTCTTCCGCCTCCTGGCGCTGTGCTACGCCGCCAGCATGGTGTGGATGGAGCAGGACGTCATGACCCGCCCGTGGTTGGCGTGGGCGGTGCTGCTCGCCCTGGCCGCGTGGTCCTGCTGGCTGGCGACGCGTCAGGACCGCAGCGCGCCCGCCCTGGTGGTCGACGTGGCCCTGGCCTGCGGCGCGATCCTCGCCACGCTCGCCGTGCACCCACCCGCCGAGATCGCGGGAGGGGCGACGACCATCCCGTCGATGTATGCCGCCGCGCCCGTCGCCGCCTCGGCCGTCCGCTGGGGCCTGCGGGGCGCGCTGGGCTCGTCCGGGCTCGTGACGGTGGCCAACCTCGTGGAGGTCGGCCGACCGACGGGAGCCACGATCTACAACACCCTGCTGCTGGTCGTCGTGGCCGCCTGCCTCGGCATCTGCATGGAGCTGGCCCGCCGCAGCCAGGCCGCGATCGACGAGGGGCTGCGCCTGCAGGCCGAGGCCGCCGAGCGGGAGCGCATCGCCCGCGTCGTCCACGACGGTGTCCTGCAGACGCTCGCCCTCATCCACCGGCGCGGTGCCCAGGCCGGTGGCGAGGCCGCCGCCCTCGGGGCGCTCGCGGCCGAGTCGGAGCGTGACCTGCGCTCGCTCGTGACGGCGGCCCGCCCACGCGAGCGCCCCGACACGGCGACGAGCATCGACGTGCGGGCCGCCCTGCTGGCCCTGGCCGGGCCGGGGGTCGAGGTCGTGGCGCCGGCCGAAGCCGTGCCGGTCCCGTCGCAGCGTGGCCACGAGCTGGTCGCCGCCGTCGCCGCCTGCCTCGACAACGTCGCGCGTCACGCCGGGCCCGGCGCCCGCGCCTGGGTCCTGCTCGACGACCTCGGCCCGGCCATCGAGGTCACGGTGCGGGACGACGGCTGCGGCATACCGCCCGGTCGGCTGGACCAGGCGGAGCGCGACGGCCGGCTCGGCGTCGCGTCGTCGGTGCGAGGGCGGCTGCGCGACCTCGGGGGAGAGACGACCATCCGATCGACCGTGGGGCGGGGCACGACCGTGCGGCTGTGCCTGCCCGCCCAGGAGGAGTGACATGGCTCAGCAGACGGACACCCGTGAGGACGGCCGCCGGACCTCGGTGCTCGTGGCCGACGACCACCCGATGTGGCTGGACGCGGTGGTGCGCGATCTCGACGACGCGGGCTACGAGGTCGTGGGCACGGCCAACGACGGGGCCGCCGCCGTGCGTCGCACCCTGGCGACACGACCCGACGTCCTCGTCCTCGACCTCAACATGCCGGGGCTGAGCGGGCAGGAGGTCTGTGCCCGGCTCGCTGAGGCCGGCATCGCGACCCGCGTGCTCATCCTCACCGCCAGCGGTGAGCAGCAGGACGTCCTCGACGCCATCAAGGCCGGGGCCACGGGCTACCTGCTGAAGTCCACCGGCCGCACGGAGTTCCTCGCCGCGGTCCAGGCGACGGCGCAGGGCAGGGCCAGCTTCACACCCGGGCTCGCCGGCCTGGTGCTGGGGGAGTACCGCCGCCTCGCCACCCGCTCCGAGCGAGACCCCGAGCCGGGATCGGCGCCGGTGCCCGAGCTGACCGCGCGAGAGGTCGAGGTGCTGCGCCTGGTCGCGACGGGCATGTCCTACAAGGACATCGCGGCCGAGCTGACGATCAGCCACCGCACGGTGCAGAACCACGTCCAGAACACCCTGACCAAGCTGCAGCTGCACAACCGGGTGCAGCTGGTGCGCTACGCCATCGACCAGGGGCTCGACGGCCCGGCCTGACTCGCCTCAGGAGGTCGAGCCTGAAGATCAGGTCAGAAGGCCGGGTCAGAAGATCAGGTCAGAAGGTCGGGAAGCGCTCGCTCGTCTGCTCCGGGGGCAGGGTCTGCTCGCGCAGCACCTGGAGCACGCGGGCGTCGATGCCCTCGGGCGTCAGGCGCATCTCGAGGTTCTCCATGGCGCCCCACGCGTCCAGCGCGGTGGGGACGTCGCCGGCGTAGCCGAGACGCTCCAGCCGCTCGCGCACGTCCTCGAGCAGCGGTCCCTCGAGGGGCAGGACCTTGGTGGGTCGGCCGAAGTGCAGCTCGTTGAGCGCCACGAGGCGGTGCAGCTCCTGGACGGGCTGCGGGTGGTCGTCGACCCGCAGGTCGGCCAGGACGCCGCAGGCGTCGTAGCCCGCGCCGGGGTAGGTCGCGTAGACGCCGGCGCTCTGGCGGCCCCGACGGTCCCCGCCGGCGCGGTCGCCCGCGAGGAGGGTCTCGACCAGCCGGTCGACGAAGGGCAGGTGCGCACCCTCGAGCCAGGTGCGCTCCATCGAGGTGATGACCTCCTCGCCCGTGAGGATGTTGCCCTGGATCGCGTAGCCGCCGTCCGCGTCGCGCCCGGCGACGCCGCCGCACCAGGGGACGCAGTCCGCGCCGGTGAAGGTGACCTGGCTGGCCGAGCCCACGATGCCGACCTGGCGGGTGGACGTCTGGGAATCCTCCCCGGTGATGGCCGTCAGGGCCTCGTCGGCGGTGCGCCCCTCCTCGAGCCGGTCCAGCGCCGCCACGCGGTAGCCGGCGTTGGCCAGCGCCTGGCTGGCGACGGCGCCGACACCCGGGCGCACCATCGCCACCGGTCCGCTGGCGGCGAGGAACCTGCTCGCGACGGCGACGCCGTAGGCATCTCCGACGTTGGCCACGATCGAGAATGTCATGCGTCGACCCTAACGGCTGGGGGAGTCAGCGGCGCGGCGCCCGTGATGCGGACGCGTCCGGGCGGGGACGTCGCGGGCCCTAGGCTGGGGCGCGTGAGTACCGAACCCGCTCCCGAGCTCCTGACTGCCCTCGACGCGTGGCGCGACCTGCCCGCCGCCCAGCAGCCGTCGTGGCCCGAGGGGTCCGGCCTGGACGCGGCGGTCGACACGCTCCGCTCGATGCCGCCGCTGGTGTTCGCCGGCGAGTGCGACCAGCTGACCGACCGGCTGGCGTCGGCCGCCCGTGGCGAGGCCTTCGTGCTCCAGGGCGGCGACTGCGCCGAGACCTTCGCCTACGCCACGGCGGACAACATCCGGGACCGGGTCAAGACCCTCCTGCAGATGGCCGCGGTCCTCACCTACGGCGCCAGCGTGCCGGTCGTCAAGATCGGCCGTATGGCGGGGCAGTACACCAAGCCCCGGTCCTCGGACTCCGAGACGCGGGGTGACGTCACGCTCCCGGCCTACCGCGGTGACATGGTCAACGACTTCGAGTTCACGCCGGACTCGCGGCGGCCCGACCCGCAGCGCATGGTCCGGGGCTACCACGCCAGCGCTGCGACGCTGAACCTCGTGCGGGCCTTCACCACCGGCGGGTTCGCCGACCTGCGTCACGTCCACGCGTGGAACCGCGGGTTCTCCGCCAACGCCGAGTACGCCCGCTACGAGTCCATGGCGCGCGACATCGACAAGGCGATGCGGTTCATGCTGGCCTGCGGCGCCGACTTCGACGCCATGCGGTCCGTGGAGTTCTTCGCCAGCCACGAGGCCCTGCTGCTGGAGTACGAACGCGCCCTCACGCGCATCGACCACCGCACGGGCGTGGCCTACGACACCAGCGGCCACATGGTGTGGATCGGCGAGCGCACCCGCCAGCTCGACGGCGCCCACCTGGACTTCGTCTCGCACATCCGCAACCCGATCGGGGTCAAGCTCGGGCCGACGACGACCGGCGACGACGTCATGGCGATCGTCGACAAGGTCGACGCCGAGCGCCGTCCCGGCCGCCTGACCTTCATCACGCGGATGGGCGCCGGCACGATCCGCGAGGCGCTCCCCCCGATCGTCGAGCGGGTTAAGCAGGAGGGCGTCCAGGTCACCTGGGTGACCGACCCCATGCACGGCAACACCCACACGAGCGCGAGCGGCTACAAGACGCGTGACTTCGACGACGTGGTCGACGAGGTGCGGGGCTTCTTCGAGGTCCACGCCGACCTCGGCACCATCCCCGGCGGCATGCACGTCGAGCTCACGGGCAACGACGTCACCGAGTGCACCGGCGGCTCGATCCGCATCGAGGACGCCGACCTGTCCTCGCGCTACGAGACCGTGTGCGACCCCCGGCTCAACCACCAGCAGAGCCTGGAGCTGGCCTTTCTCGTCGCCGAGATGCTCGCCCAGCGGTCCTGAGCCCCACCTGGGTGATGTGAGAGAGTTCGTCCCATGCCTCGGACCGAGCCGCGCACCGTGCCCCCCGGGCAACGGCTCGTCGCCGAGCTCCCGGTGCAGCACTACGGGCGCGTCCCGGCGCTCTCGCCCGAGACATGGACGTTGTCCGTCGTCGGCGAGACGGCCGGGCCCGAGCGGGTCCTGACCTGGGACGACCTGCAGCAGCTGCCGCGCGACGCGATCGTGGCCGACCAGCACTGCGTGTCCAAGCTGACCAGCCAGGACGTCGTCTGGGAGGGCGTGCTGGTGCGCCACGTCGTCGACCTCGCACCCCCGGCCGATGGGGTCGGGCACGTCCTCGTCTCGGCGACCTACGGCTACAGCGCCAGCCTGCCGCTCGACGACCTCGTGTCGCCGCGCTCGCTCCTCGCCACGCACCGCAACGGTGAGCCCCTGTCCGCCGAGCGCGGGGGGCCGGTGCGCCTGGTCGTGCCGCACCTCTACGGCTACAAGGGCCCCAAGTGGATCGGCGAGATCGCCTACCTTCGCGAGCCGGGCCGCGGCTTCTGGGAGCAGCGCGGCTATCACCTGGTGGGCGACGTATGGCGCCAGGAGCGGTACGCCTACCAAGAATGAGTGTGACCGCGTGACCGCCAGACCGTGTCGCCCCATGACCGAGCAGCTGCACGACCGAGCAGCTGAAGGACCGAGTCGCTGCCTGACCGGGCGGCTGTGCGGGTCGCGTCACGGCTCGTGGTGCAGTGCCTCCAGCGGCGGGTCGTCCGCCGAGCGACCACGGCGACCCGCGAGCTCGACGACATACATCGCGGCCAGGACCAGCCCGCCGCCGAGGACCATGCGCGAGGTGGCCGACTCGCCGCCGAGCGTGACCGCGAAGCCCGCGGCGAACACGGGCTCGAGCGTCATGACGATCGCGGCGCGGCTGGCGCTCAGGTGCGCCTGGGCCCAGGTCTGCGCCCACAGCGCGCCGGCGCCGGCGACGACCGCCATGTAGACCACGGCCCACCACGCGGCGGGGGTCGGGGGCAGGCGCACGCCGTCGACGGCCGCCGTGACGGTGCACCCCACGGCGAGGGCGATCATCTGGACGGTCGCCAGTGCCGTGGCGAGCTCGGCGGTGGAGTACCTCGCCACCCCGAGGATGTGGATGGCGTAGACCGCGGCGCACGCCAGCGTCAGGGCCTCGCCGAGACCGACCGCAGACGCCACGTCACCGAGGGACAGGACGGCGAGACCGGCGACGGAGAGCACGACGGCGACCCAGGTGGGTCGTCCGACCCGCTCGCGCAGCAGGATCGCTCCGAGAACGGGGGTGAGGACGACGTACAGACCGGTGATGAAGCCGGACCGCGACGCGGCGGTGTGGGCGAGCCCCACGGTCTGCAGGACCTGCGCCAGGGCGTAGACGAGGCCGAGCAGCCCGCCGGCCATCCAGGCGCGTCGGTCCAGGGCCCGCAGGCTGCGGCCGAAGAGCAGGAGCAGGCAGACGGCGGCGATGGTGAACCGGACGGCCAGGAAGTCCACGGCGTCCATGGAGTCGAGCAGGTCGTGGATGAGGTAGAACGTCGAGCCCCAGACGGCGGTGACCGCCACGAGGGCGAGCGTGGCGAGGCCCGAGCGCGGTGCGACCGAGGGCCGCGGGGGAGCCACGGCCACTCAGACCACGACGACCGTGACGGTGCTTCCCTTGGGCGCGCGACCGCCGGAGGGGCGCTGCTGGGACACCAGCCCGAACACCTCGCCCAGCGGGGCGGACACCCGGACCTGGAAGCCGGCGGCCTTGAGCGCGGCGACCGCGTCGTCCTTGCTCCGTCCCCGCACCGACGGCACGGCCACCAGCTCCGGGCCCTTGGACAGCGTCACCGTGACGGTGTCGCCCTTGAAGAGCGTGCCGCTCGCGGGGCTGTGCTGCGTCACGGACCCCTCGGGCACCGTGGTGGAGTAGACGCGGTCGGGCGCCTCGGCATAGGTCAGGCCCGCCGCCGTGAGGGCGGTGCGCGCCTCGGCGGAGGTGCGTCCGGCGAGGGCGGGGACGGGGATGGGCTGACGACCCTTGCTGACGACGAGGGCGACCTTGGTGAGCGGCTTCAGCGAGGCGCCGGCCGCGGGGTCCGTGGAGACGACCTGGCCGGCCGGCACCTGCTTGTCGTGGGCCTCGGTGACCGCGCCGACGGACAGGCGGGTGTCCTTGAGGGCCTGCCGCGCCGCGTCCACCGGGGTGCCCCGGACCTGCGGCACCTGGTAGCGCTCGGGCCCGCGGCTCACGACGAGGGTGACGTCGTCGGTGCGGTGCAGGGCCGTGCCCTCGCCCGGCGACGCCTGGATGACCGACCCGCGCGGGACCCGCTCGTCGTAGGTCTCCTCGATGGCGGCGTCCAGGTGGGCGGCCGCGAGCCTCGACTGGGCGTCGGCGAGGGCGAGGCCCTGCAGGGCAGGCACGGTGGTGGAGGCACCGGGGCCCTGGGTGAGGTACCACGCGCCACCGCCCCCCAGCAGGACCAGGAACGCCAGCAGGGGGAGGAGCAGGCGCAGCCGGCGCCGGCGGGGGGCTGCTGACGGAGAGGCGGCGCCGCGCGTGGCGCCGACGGGGTCGCGGTGCTGCACCGGGGTGGGGATCGGTCGGGCGGACCCGGTTGCGCCGGAGCGCGGTATGGCGACCGTCGGGGTCGCCCTGGCCGCGGAGGCCTCCGGCTCGCGGGGCCGGGCGTCGAGGTCGTCGGGGGAGAGCTCCGCCCGCACCTCGCGCAGCCGCTCGGCCAGGGCGGCGCCGTCAGCGGGACGCTCCCCGGCGTCGCGGTGCGTGGCCCAGGCGACCACCTCGTCGAGCGCGGCGGGCACGCTGGGGACGACGTCGCTCGGGGCCGTGATGCTGCCGTGCACGTGCTGGTAGGCGACGTGGATCGGGGACTCGCCCTCGTAGGCCTTCTGACCGGTCAAGAGCTCGTAGAGGATCAGGCCGGTCGCGTAGACGTCGCTGCGCGCGTCGGCGATGCCCCGCTCGACCTGCTCGGGGGACAGGTAGGACACCGTGCCGAGGATCGTGCTGCTGGCGGCGGTGACGGTCTGAGCGGTGACGGCACGGGCCAGGCCGAAGTCGGCCACCTTGACGCGGCCGTCGTCACGGATGATGACGTTCTCGGGCTTGACGTCGCGGTGGATGATCCCGGCCCGGTGGGCCACGCCGAGCGCCTCGGCCAGGGGCACGACCAGGTCGAGGGCGGCACGAACCGTGAGGGGAGCCTCGGCGTGGACGACCTCGCGCAGGGTGCGACCCGGCACCAGCTCCATGACGAGGAACATGTCGTCATGGTCGATGCCCTGGTCGAACACCGCCACGATGCGCGGGTCGTTGAGGCGGGCCGCGGACCTCGCCTCGCGCTGGAACCTCGAGGTGAACGACTCGTCGTCGGTCAGCCCACGCCGCAGGATCTTGACGGCGACCTCACGGTCGAGGCGCTCGTCCAGGCCCTCCCACACGGACGCCATACCGCCGTCGGCGATGTGCCGGACCAGGCGATAACGCCCGTCCAGCACACGCCCGGGCGCGGTCACGTCGGTGGGTCGAGGCACCGTTCGATCCTAGGCGGGGGAGCCTCCCCGACCTCACATCCGGGACCGGTGTGCCTTGACGGAGGCGACGTAGCGGTGGGTCTCGCGGTACATCCCGCGCTTCTTGACCGAGGGGAGCCCCTGGTAGTAGGCGCCGATGGCCGCGTCCTCGCTGCCGGCGGTCGCCTGGAGCTGCTTGAGGATGACGACCCCGGCCGTGACGTTGTCGCGGGCGTCGCCGAGGTCGAGTCGGCGGCCTGCGAGCGACGAGGCCCAGCGGGCGTTGGCGGGCATCACCTGCATGGTGCCCCTCGCGCCGACGTGGGACGTGACGTCCTGGCGCCACCCGGACTCCTGGAGCCCGACGGCGAGCGCGAGCCGCCGGTCGACGCCGTGCTCGTCGGCCACCTGCTCGATGAGGGCGCGGACCTGGGCCTTCTGCGTCCCGGCAGCGGCAGGTGGGGACGTGCGGGCGGTGGCCCTGGCGACGGGTGCCTTGCTCGTGGGGGCCTTGGACGGGGGTGCCGTGCGCGTGGGGGCCGTGGTCGCGGGAGCCTGGCGACGTCCGGCCTGGGCGTCGGTGCCGGCCGCGGGGATCACGAGCCGCTGGCCGGGGTGGATGCGACGTCCCCCGCCCTGCAGGCCGTTGGCCGCGACGACGGCCTGCACGGTCGTGCCGGCGCGCCGGGCGATGGTGTAGGTCGAGTCTCCGCGGCGCACGGTGTAGTCCCCCTGGACGGCGGACAGCACCGACAGCGCAGACAGCGCCGACGCTGCGGACGCTGCGGACGTGGCGGACGCTGCGGAGGACGTGGACGGGTGCGACGTGGTGGACGGGGAGGTGGCGGTGGGGGTGATCGCGACGGCGATCGAGACGGCGGCGATTCCGGCGACGAGGGGCATCGTGGGTCCTTGTGGTCGGTGTCGGGGAGCGTGGTCCGTCCGGTGGGAGGTCAGGGCCCGAGCGCGTCGGGCGACCTTGAACGATCCAGCCCGTCCAGTGAAGCACGCTCACCCGGATGGCGCATCCGTGCGCGTCGACCGGCGCGCATGGCAGGCTAGGGGCCGTGAGCCGCTCCTCAGCCCCTGACCAGGTCCTCCTCGCCCGTCTCGACGAGCTCGTGCCCGAGTGGATCACCGTGCCCGACGTCGCCGAGGCGTGCGCCGTCCCCCTGGCGACCGTCCGGTCGTGGCTCGCGGAGGGTGAGATCGCGTCCGTGCGCCGCGGCGAGCGCAAGGTCGTGAGCATCCCCGCGACCTTCGTCCAGGACGGGGCGCCGCTGCACCTGCTGCGCGGGACCCTGTCGGTCCTGCACGACTCCGGCCTCAGCGACGCCGAGGCGATCGCCTGGCTGCACGAGCCGGACGACACGCTGCGCACCGGCACCCCGGTCGGCGACCTGCGTGCGGGGCACCGCACCGAGATCCGCCGCCGTGCGCAGGAGCTGGCCTTCTGAGGGTGACCCCGCGAGGCGGTGGCGCCTCCCGGCATACGGCCGGGGTCTCGTCAGCCGTCGGCCCGGCGGCTGACGCCGCTCAGGTGGTGCGGCTCGTGGCGTAGGTCGCGAGGTCGACGAGGACCTGACGGCCGTCGTCGAGGAGCGCCCGCGTGTCGTGCAGCCGCTCCAGACCCTGGGCCACGAGGCGCTCGATGTCGCGCTCGACCGCGTCGACGGCTCCGGACGCGACGATCGTCTCGCGCATCCAGTCCACCGTCTCGTCGTCCACGTCGGGGTCGCCGAGGTGGCGGCTGAAGCGCGCGGCGCGCTCGTCGTCGAGGGTGGACAGGGTGTGCGCCACCAGGACGGTGTGCTTGCCCTCGCGCAGGTCGTCGCCGGCGGGCTTGCCCGTCGCCTCGGGGTCGCCGAACACCCCGAGCAGGTCGTCGCGCAGCTGGAAGGCCTGGCCGACGGCCAGCCCGAACTCGCCGAGCTTCTTGAGGTCGCCCTGCTTGGCACCCGCCGCCGCGGCCCCGATGACGAGGGGGTGCTCGATGGAGTACTTCGCGCTCTTGTAGGTGATGACGCGGTGCGCCAGCCGCAGGCGCTGCTCGGTCGTGAGGTCGTCCCAGCCGCGCGCGGCCTCGAGCACGTCGAGGAACTGCCCGCCCATGAGCTGGGTCCGCATCTCGTCGAACACCGGCCGCGCGCCGTGCAGCTCGTGCCGGCTCAGCCCGGAGCCGGCGAACATCGAGTCGGTCCAGGTCAGGCAGAGGTTGCCGGCGAGGATGGCCCCCGCGACGCCGAACCGCTCCGACAGCCCCTCCCACTGCTGCTCCGCGTGGTGCGCGGCGAGGCGGCGGTGCGCGGCGGGCAGGCCGCGTCGGGTGTCGCTGTCGTCCATGACGTCGTCGTGGATGAGCGCCGCGGCCTGGAAGAGCTCCATCGCGGCGGCGGCCCGCACGATGGCTTCGTTGTCGTCGCCCCCGGCGGCGCGGTAGCCCCAGTAGCAGAAGGCGGCGCGCAGCCGCTTGCCCCCGCGCAGCAGGTCGGCGATCGCGTCGACGAGCAGGCGGGTGTCGCGCCCCACGGGCGCGAGCTGGGACGTGCGCAGGGCGATCTCCTCGTCGATCTCGGCCTGGACCCGGTGACGCAGCTGCGCCAGGTCGACGATCTCGGTCCCTGCGGTGGTCATCCCGGCATCCTCCGTCGGTGCGGCCCTGCGGCACTGTGGGTACGGCGACACGGGAGTGCCCACATGTCGGTGCAGACCGAGCCTACGCGGTCGGGTCACCTAGAGTCGCGGCCATGGCATCGGGCACGTCCTTCCTCGCTCCCCGCGACCTCTCCGGCATCTCCATCCCGGACATGCTGCGGTCCGAGGGGACGAGCTTCAGCTTCGAGTTCTTCCCGCCCAAGAACGACGAGTCGGAGCAGGTGCTGTGGGAGGCGATCCGCCACCTGGAGAAGAAGCGCCCGTCGTTCGTGTCGGTGACCTACGGCGCCGGCGGGTCCACGCGCGACCGCACGGTCCGCGTCACCCGGCGCATCGCCGAGGAGACGACCCTGCTGCCCATGGCCCACCTGACCTGCGTCGCCTCCTCGCGGGCCGAGCTGCGCAGCGTGGTCGGGGCGTATGCCGACGCCGGGATCCGCAACGTCATGGTGCTGCGCGGCGACCCCGCCGGCGGCCTCGGCAGCCCCTGGGTGGCCCACCCCGAGGGGCTCGACCACGCCGACCAGCTCGTGTCCCTGGTGCGCGCCCTGGGCGGCTTCACGGTGGGGGTGGCGGCGTTCCCCGACAAGCACCCCGAGTCGGCCTCGCTGGAGCAGGACGCCGACGTGCTGGTCGCCAAGCAGCGGGCCGGGGCGGACTTCGCGGTGACGCAGATGGTCTTCGACGTCGACAACTACCTGCGCCTGCGGGACATGGTGGCGGCGCGTGGCGGGACCCTGCCGATCATCCCGGGGCTGATGCCGATCACCTCGGCCAAGCAGATCACGCGCATGGCCGAGCTGTCCGGGGCCGCCCTGCCCGTCGCCGTGACGTCGCGGCTGGAGGCGGTGGGGGACGACGCCGACGCCGTGCGCGAGGTGGGGGTCGAGATCGCGACCGAGCACGCGTCCCGCCTCATGGCCGAGGGCGCGCCGGGGCTGCACTTCTACACGATGAACCGCTCGACCGCGACGCTCGAGGTCTTCGCCAACCTGGGGCACTGACCCTCAGCCGGTGCGGGTGCCCCAGTCGTCATACCTGCGCTTGAGCCGGACGATGCGCCGCAGCAGCCAGACCACGGCGACGATGCCGGCGAGCAGCAGGATCCCGGCCACCGTGGCGGCCGCCCAGGGATGCTCGGTGGCGAGGGTCATCACGCCGATCACGGCGACGTCCTCCGCGGACGAGATGGCGACGTTGCTGACCGGCTCCGGCGAGGCGTTGACCCCCGCGCGGATCCCGGCCTTGACCCCGTGGCTGGCCAGGGCGCTGAAGCCACCGGTCGCGGCGGCGAAGGCCTGCTCCAGCCCGGACCCCTCGTGGCCGGCCAGGAGATAGCCCAGGGTCGCGCCGACGGCCGGCCGGACGACGGTGTGGACGCTGTCCCACATCGAGTCGAGGTAGGGGATCTTGTCGGCGAACATCTCCAGCAGGAACAGCACCGCGGCGGCGATCAGCACGTCCGTGCGGGTCAGCACGTGCGGGACCAGGTCGATCGAGAAGAACCGCCCGGCCAGGCCCATGACGAGCACCACGGCGTAGGCGTTGATGCCGCTCGCCCAGCCGCTCGTGAAGACCATCGGTAGCAGCTCGGTCCCCATGGGTCCTCCTCAGTGATCGTGTGCTCGTGCTCGTGCTCGTGCTCGGGTCTCGCCGGGCCGGCGGCCTGGCTCGAGCCAAGGGCGTCCGACGACGACGCCTCACGGTATCCGGTCGGGGCCCCTCGGTCAGGGATCGACTGACCTGCGCCGATGCGCAAGCGGGTGACGTGGGGGTGGGGTCTGTCGGTGGTCGGGCCTAGAGTTCTCTCCATCGAACACATGTTCGGTTCACGGGTCGGTTGTTCGAAGGAGGACGGCGATGAGGCGGTGCGAGGACGTCATCGAGGTCAGGCACGAGGGCCGACCGTTGCAGTTCATCTGGCGAGGGCGCCTCTACGACGTGCGCGCGGTCGTCGACCACTGGCGCGAGCGCCGCCCGTGGTGGCGCGAGGTGCCCGACACGCGGTCCATCACCCCCGCCGACCTCGAGGAGGAGGTCTGGCGGGTCGAGGCGGCCCCCGGCCGCTCCGGCTCCCTCGGCGTCTACGACCTGGCGGTGCGCGGCTCGCGCTGGCAGCTCGTCCGGCTCTCCGACTAGGACTCCCCTCCGGCTCTTTCTCCGGCCTTCCTCCCGGCCCTTTCTCTCCCCTCTCTCCCCTCTCTCCCCTCTATCTCCCTCTATCTCCCTCTCGTTCTTCTTCCGGCTCTCCCGACCGGACCGTATGACGAAAGCAGGTGCACCATGACCGCCACGATCGCCACCATCACGCGTCCGCCGCTGACCACGGCGACGCTCGACCTGCTCGACCGCGCCTACGCCGCCCTCGCCGAGGCGACCTGCGCGGGCACGACCGCCGACCGCTACGTCGCGGCGCACCTGTCGGGGCTGCGCGCCGGGGCGGCGCTGCTCGCCACCCGGGGACCGGTCTCGGGCCGGGGACGGCCCCGCAGCGTCTGGGAGCTGCTGCCGGCCGCCGCGCCGGAGCTGGGGGAGTGGGCCGCGTTCTACGCCGCCTCGGCGACCCGCCGCTCCGTGGCCGAGCGGGGTGGACCCGTCTCGGCGCGCGAGGCGGACGACCTGGTGCGGGCCTCCGAGACCTTCCTCGCCCTGGTCGAGTCCGCCCTCGGGGCCCCGCCGCACGCACCGCTGCCGTCCCTGCAGGTGGCCACCGGTGGCCGATGACTTCGTCCACCTGCACGTGGCGTCGGGCTGCTCCCTGCGCTACGGCACCACCCCACCGGCCGACCTGGTCGATCTCGCCGTGGGGCACGGCCAGGCTGCGCTGGCGCTGACCGACCGCGACGGCCTCTACGGCGCGGTGAAGTTCGCCCAGTCCTGCCTGGCCCGGGGCATCGACCCGATCCTGGGGGCGGACCTCGCGCTGGGCGAGGTCGCCGGGCAGCGGGCCAGGCCGGCCGGACGCACCCCCGTGCGCGGTGGTGCGGTCGTCGACCCACGGCTGCCCCGGGTCACCGTGCTCGCCCGGGGACGCTCCCGGGTCGAGCAGGGCCACGGCTGGGCGCGGCTGTGCCGGCTGGTGTCGGCGACCCACCTCGCGGGCGAGCGGGGAGAGCCGGTGACGAGCCGGGCGCTCGTGGCCGAGCACGCCGACGCCCTCACGGTGCTGGTCGGCCCCGACTCCGACGTGGGCCGGGCGGTCCTGCGCGGCCGGCCCGACCAGGCCCGGCACCTGCTGGAGCAGTGGCGGCACGCGCTGCCCGGGGACGCCCTCGTCGTCGAGGTCGTCCTGCACGAGGGGCCGCCGGGATCCGTCGGCAGCCGCCGCCAGGCCGCCGCGCTGCTCGCGCTGGCCGACGACGTCGGGGTCCCCGCCGTGCTGACCGCCGCCGTGCGCCACGGCCGCGCCGAGGACGCGGTCACGGCCGACGTGCTCGACGCGGCCCGCCGGCTCGTCGCCCTCGACACCCGGCACCTCGACCGGGTGACCACGCTGGGTCACCTCGCCTCGACCCCGGACATGCTCGCCCTCGCCCGCCAGGCGTGCGGCGGGGATCGCGCCCGCGCCGACGAGCTCGTGCGCACCACGCTGCGGGTCGCCGACGACTGCCGGCTCGACCCGCGCGGCGACCTCGGGATCGGATCGGTCCAGCTGCCCGAGCCCGGCATCCTCGGCATACGGCCCGGGCAGTCCCCCCAGGCGGTCCTGGCCGAGCGCTGCCGAGGCGCGCTGCTGACCCGCTATCCCGACGCGAGCGACAGCGGGCGGCGGGCGATCGAGGCGAGGCTCGACGACGAGCTGGGGGTCGTCGCCGGCCTCGGCTACCCGACCTACTTCCTCACCGTCGCGACCGTGTGCGACCTGATCCGCGACATGGACGGCCGGGTCGCGGCGCGCGGGTCCGGCGCCGGCAGCCTGGTCAACTACCTGCTCGGGATCAGCGGCGTCGACCCGATCCGCCACGACCTGCTGATGGAGCGCTTCTGCTCGCCGCTGCGCGCCCAGCTGCCCGACATCGACATCGACGTGGAGTCCGACCGGCGCACCGCGATCTACGAGCGCATCCTGGACCGCTTCGGCGGCGACCGGGTGACCTGCGTGTCGATGATGGACACCTACCGCGTGCGCCACGCCGTCCGGGACGTCGGGGGAGCGCTCGGCATGCCGCCCAACGAGGTCGACGCGATCGCCAAGGCCTTTCCCCACATCCGGGCCCGGGACGCCCGGTCGGCCATCGCCGACCTGCCCGAGCTGCGGGCGAGCGGCCTGGACGCGCCGCGGCTGCAGACCTTCTTCGACCTCGTGGAGCGGGTCGACGGGCTGCCCCGCCACATCGCGCTGCACCCGTGCGGGGTGGTGCTGTCCAACTCGGGGCTGCTCGACCGCACGCCGGTCGAGGCCAGCTGGCTGGGCTTCCCGATGAGCCACTTCGACAAGGACGACGTCGAGGCGATGGGGCTGCTCAAGCTCGACGTCCTCGGCATCCGCATGCAGTCCTCCATGGCCCACGCGGTGGCCGAGGTCGAGCGGGTCGACGGCGTCCGGATCCAGCTCGACGACCAGCGTCAGGTGCCGCTGGACGACGAGGCGACCTTCCGCCTGATCCGCAGCACCCACACCCTCGGCTGCTTCCAGATCGAGTCGCCCGGGCAGCGCGAGCTCATCGGCAAGTTCGGGCCCGAGAGCTTCGACGACATCATCATCGACATCTCGCTGTTCCGCCCCGGCCCGGTCAAGTCCGACATGATCACCCCCTTCCTGCGAGCCAGGCAGGGCTGGTCCGAGCCCGACCACCTGCACGAGACCCTCGTGCCCGCGCTGCGCGAGACGGCCGGGGTGGTGGTCTTCCACGAGCAGGTGCTGCGCATCGTCGCCGAGACGGCCGGGGTGACCCTCGCCGAGGCGGACGAGGTCCGTCGCGCCATGGGATCACCTGAGGGTCAGGTCGAGGTCGAGGCGTGGTGGCGCCCGGCAGCCACGGCACGCGGCTACGCCCCGGAGGACGTCGACCGCATCTGGGCCGTCCTCAAGGCCTTCGCGTCGTTCGGCTTCTGCAAGGCGCACGCGGCGGCGTTCGCCCTGCCGACCTACCAGTCCGCGTGGCTCAAGACCCACCACCCGGCGGCCTTCCTCGCCGGCGTGCTCACCCACGACCCGGGGATGTATCCCAAACGGCTCATCCTCGACGACGCCCGCAACCTCGGCATCGCGGTCCTCGGCCTGGACGTCAACGCCTCCGACGACACCTATCGCGTCGAGAAGGTCGCGCCGTGGGACGAGCCGCCGCCGCAGATCCTCGACCAGCAGTCCCGGTCCCGGCCCGCGCACCCCGACCTGCCCGACGGGCGGGTCTACGGCATCCGGCTCTCCCTCTCGGACGTCAAGGGCATCCGCGAGGCCGAGGTGCAGCGCCTCGTCGCCGGCCGGCCCTACGTCACCCTGGCCGACGTGTGGAACCGCGCCCAGCCCTCGCGCCCGGTCCTCGAGCGGCTGGTGATGGCCGGGGCGCTCGACTCCCTCTACGGCCTGTCGGGCCATCGCGCGGTCGCCGGGCTCGGACGTCGCGGCAAGGTCACCCGCCGCGACCTGCTCCTGCACGTGGCCGAGCTCGAGCGCTACAGCCGCGCCACCGCGCGCAGGGCACCACGTGGCCGCCGGGGGAGCGCACCCGCCGCCATCGACCGACCCGCCGCGTCATCGGCCGGTGGGCTGCATGACCTCGACCGGCAGCGCGCGGACCTGAGGCCCGCCGCGCCGGACGTGCGCGCCGCCGCCGCGCGTCAGTCCCGGCAGCACGCCCCCGTGGCGCCCGCCGGGGAGCAGCCCGTCCAGCTGGCCCTCGACCTCGGGGACGAGCCCACGCTCACCGCGGGCAGCGGGCTGCCCGAGATGACCCAGACCGAGCGGGTGCGCGCCGAGCTCGACGTGCTGGGCCTCGACGCGACCGCGCACGTCCTCGAGCCCTACGCCCCGATGCTGCAGGCCCTCGGCGTGGTGCGGTCGGCGGACCTCCTGGGCTGCCGCAGCCGCGCCGTCGTGCACGTCGCCGGGGTCAAGGTCGCCACCCAGACCCCGCCGGTCCGCTCGGGACGGCGCGTCGTCTTCCTCACCCTCGACGACACGACCGGACCGGTCGACGCGACCTTCTTCGAGGACGTCCAGGGTCCCTACGCCTCCACCGTCTTCCACTCCTGGATGCTGCTCGTCCGCGGCGAGGTGCGCCGCACCGGCCCCCGGGGGATCTCCCTGCGCGCGACCGGCGCGTGGGAGCTCGGAGCGCTGTGGGACGCGTGGCTGCGCGACGGGCCGCGCGGCGTGCACGACCTGCTGGCCCAGGTCGACGCCGAGGCCCGCGAGCTGGCGGCCGAGGCCGAGCGGGCGACCGGCACCGAGGGACAGCGCACGCGTCGGGTCCTGCGCCACGCCTCGGGGTTCGAGCAGTCGCCCTATGCCGACATCAAGCCCGCGGGGGGCGACCAGGGCGAGGCCCACCGCACGCCGCCGCGCAAGCTGTGGCACTCCAGCCCGGGCAGCTCGGGGCACTAGGGTGGACGAGACGGCGCGTCCGCGCGCACCCCGCCCCGAAGGAGCCCAGCGATGCCCGACCACGCGGACCGACCCGCGGCCCGCCGCTCCCGCGGCACCGGTGTCGAGACCAACCTGCGCACCGCCGCCGTGTGGGAGGCCGTCCAGTCCGTCGCCGACGACCTGTCCGCCCAGCTCGACCGGCCGCTGCGGGTCCTCGACCTCGGTGGCGGCACCGGCGGGGTCGCCGTCGCGCTCGGCGGGCTCGGGCACGAGGTCACCGTCGTCGACCCCAGCCCGGACGCTCTCGCCGCACTCGGCCGGCGCGCCCGCGAGGCCGGCGTCGACGACCGCGTCCGTGGGGTCCAGGGCGACGCCGGCACGCTCCGCGAGGTGCACGATGTCGGCACCGCGGACCTGGTCTGCTGCCACGGCGTCCTGGAGTTCGTCGACGACCCGAGCGACTCCCTCGCGCAGATCAGCGCCGCCCTCGCGCCCCACGGCGTGCTCAGCCTGGTCGTCGCCCAGCGGCTCGCCGTGGTGCTCGCCCGGGCGATCGCCGGGCAGTTCGGTCAGGCCCAGCACGCCCTCACCACGCCCGAGGGCACGTGGGGAGCGCCCGACCCGCTGCCCCGCCGGTTCGACCTGTCCTCGGTCTCGGCGCTCGTCGAGGCCGCCGGCCTGGAGATCACCGACACCCACGGCGTCCGCATCTTCAGCGACCTCGTCCCCTCCGCCCTGGTGGACTCCGAGGCCGACCGCATGGCGCTGCTGGACCTCGAGCGCGCGGCCGCGAGCCACCCGGACTTCGCGATCCTCGCCCAGCTCGGCGCGGCCCTGCACGTCATCGCCGCGCGGCACTGAGACGGGCACGCCGTGAGCCGGCGGCAGTTCCGCCTCGAGGACCAGGAGGCGCAGGCCGGGGCCCTCGACGACACCGGGTGCCACGTCCTGCACGTCGACATGGACGCGTTCTACGCCTCCGTCACCCTGCTCGAGCATCCCGACCTCGTCGGCACGCCCGTCATCATCGGTGGCGGCACGCGAGGGGTGGTGCTCTCGGCGACCTACGAGGCGCGACGCTACGGCGTCGCCTCGGCGATGCCGATGGCCCGCGCCCGTCGGCTGTGCCCCCGGGCGACCGTCCTGCGGCCCGACCACCAGCGCTACGCCGAGGTCTCGCGCGGCGTCATGGCCGTCTTCCGCTCGGTCACCCCCGTCGTCGAGCCGCTGTCCGTCGACGAGGCCTTCCTCGACGTGTCGGGGTCGGTCCACACCCACGGACGCCCGACGCAGATCGCCCACCACATCCGTGACGCCGTGACCGACGAGCAGGGCATCACCTGCTCGGTCGGCGTCGCCCCCACGAAGTTCGTCGCCAAGCTCGCGTCGGGCCTCGCCAAGCCCGACGGCCTGCGCGTCGTGCCGGTCGACCAGGTCGTGGCGACGCTGCACCAGCTGCCGGTCGCCGCGCTCTGGGGGGTCGGCGACCGCACCGAGGAGACCCTGCTGCGGCTGGGGCTGCGCTCGGTGGCCGACATCGCGCACACCCCGGTCGCGACGCTGCAACGGGCCCTCGGCCCAGCGATGGGCGCCTCGCTGCACGAGCTGGCATGGGGGCGCGATCCCCGCAGCGTCACCCCGGTCCACGTCGACAAGAGCGTCGGCGCCGACGAGACCTTCGGCCACGACATCGACGACCCGGTCGAGATCCACCGGCACCTGCTCAAGCTCGCCGACCGCTCCACCGCCCGGCTGCGGTCCCAGGGGATGATGGCGCGCACCGTCTCGATCAAGGTCCGGTTCGCCGACTTCACCACGATCACCCGCTCCAAGACCCTGCGCGAGCACACCGACGTCGGGCAGGACGTCTATCGCACCGCCCGCGACCTGTTCGACGCGCTGGGGCTGCAGCGCGCCCGCATCCGCCTCGTCGGGGTCCGGCTCGAGGGGCTCCAGGACGCCGGCCTGGTGCCGCGCCAGGGCCTGCTGGACGAGCGAGAGCACGGGTGGCGGGACGCCGAGCGTGCGGTCGACCGGGCGAGCGCGAGGTTCGGGGCCGGTGCGGTGCGTCCGGCGAGTCTGGTCCGACCTGGGGACGGATCTACCACAACCCCTCGCCGGGATCTATCCTGAGATCATCTTCGTTGAGTCCTACGGAGACCGCTCTGACGGCGCACCCGCGCCGCGCGACCCGGCCTCGAGGACCTCACGACCGCACGACCCCGAGGGAGGGGAGCGAGATGCCGCTCTCAGAGCGTGAGCAGGCGCTGCTCGAGCAGATGGAGCAGGCGCTGTATGCCGAGGACCCGCGCTTCGCGGCCCAGCTCGCGAGCGCCAGCTCGACGCCAGGGCGCCGTCGGCGCTACATCCTCGGCGCGATCGGCGTCCTCGCCGGTCTCGGGGTCGTCCTCCTCGGCGTGACGCAGCAGCAGGTATGGATCGGCGTGATCGGGTTCCTGATCATGGTGGCGGCCGGCTTCTACGCCCTGGCCTCACCGAGGCGCAAGCTCGGAGCGGTGGGCGAGGACGGCACGGTGCAGCAGCGCACCAGCAGGCGCTTCGGTCGCCCGGGCGTCGGTCGAGCCGGTGGCGCCACCAAGATGAGGCGTGCCGACCGGGCACCGGGTGCCGCCGGGCGCCTGCCCCGAGACCGGACCCCCCGGTCGGGGACCTTCATGCAGCGGCTGGAGCAGCGGTGGGACGAGCGTCGTCAGCGCGGCGAGTTCTAGACCGCGGGGAGCTCTGAACGAGGCCTCTGCTAGGCCCAGATGAGCGCTGCGGCCCAGGACGCGCTGATCAGCAGGCCGGCCGTCAGCTCGATCAGCATCGACAGGCCCACCGCCTTGAGCGCGTGCACGGTCGACGGCCAGGCCGCGCCCGTCGAGCCGAGGCGCTGCAGCTCGGACAGGAAGACGCCGAGCACGAAGCCGGCGACGGCCCCCACGACCGGGATGACGAAGAAGCCCACGACCGCCACGAGGACGCCCGCGGCCAGCGACCGGGTCGGGACCCCGCCGGTGCGCAACCGGCGCCCGGGCAGGACGTACTGCAGGGCCAGGCCCACGGCATACAGCACCGTCACCAGCACGGCGAGCCACCACGTCTGGGTCACGACGGCCCACACCAGGACGGCGCCCCACACGAGCAGCAGGCCGGGCAGCACGGGGATCACGATCCCCAGCAGCCCGATCACGACGCAGACGGCGAGCAGGACGGTCAGGGTGGTGGTCACGTGCCCAGCCTAGGGGCAGCGCGACGAGACCCCCGCCGTCGTCGGTCGGGGGTCTCGTCGTGCCGTCCTCGCGGACGGTGGTGCGGCGCCGTCAGCTGGTCGACGACGCGTGGAGCCGGTCGGTCTGGTCGTCGATGTCGGTAGCCAGGGGACGCAGGCGATCCAGGTGCTCGCGACCATGGTGGGCGCAGAAGAGCAGCTCACCTCCGGACGCGAGACGGGCTCGGATGTAGGCCTGCGCGCCACAACGGTCGCAGCGGTCGGCTGCGGTGAGTTCGGTCGGTGCCAGTGCGGTGGTCACGATGGGCCTCTCTTTCACGTCAGTGGGGGTCGCTCCCGGACGGCTGTGGGTGCGGCCTCTACGGCGGTGACAACAGTCAAGCACGTGCATTCGTTCCCACCCGCGCATTTCTCGCTGGGCGGAGCGCCAGCCGTGGCCCGACCTCCCCGGACGAGCGGTGCATGGCGAGTCTTCACGGGGGTGTCATACCCGGCGGGTACCCTGCCGAGCGTGCCAGACGCCACGACCACAGCAAGCCCAGCCAGCCCAGCGAGCCGAGCAGGCCGAGCCAGCGCAGCCAGCGCAGCCAGCACGGTCGGCACGAGCAGCGACACCTACTCCGCCCGCCACCTCCAGGTCCTGGAGGGCCTCGAGGCCGTCCGCAAGCGGCCGGGCATGTACATCGGGTCGACGGACAGCCGCGGCCTGACGCACTGCCTGTGGGAGATCATCGACAACGCCGTGGACGAGGCGTTGGGCGGCCACTGCGACCACATCGAGGTCGTCCTCGGGCGCGACGGCTCGGTCGTGGTGCGCGACAACGGACGCGGCATGCCCGTCGACAAGGAGCCCCGCACCGGCCTGTCCGGCGTCGAGGTGATCTTCACCAAGCTGCACGCGGGCGGCAAGTTCGGTGGCGGGTCGTATGCCGCCTCGGGCGGTTTGCACGGCGTGGGCGCCAGCGTGGTCAACGCCCTGTCCAGTCGGCTGGACGTGCAGGTGGACCGCGGCGGCAAGACCTACCAGATGAGCTTCCGGCGGGGCGAGCCCGGCACCTTCGACGACGCTGGTGCGCCGGGTCCGGACAACACCTTCACGCCGTTCGAGCAGACCTCGGAGCTGCAGGTCGTCGGCAAGGCCAAGCGGGGCGTGACGGGCAGCCGGGTCCGCTACTGGGCGGACCACCAGATCTTCCTCAAGAACGCCGGCCTGGACCGCGCCGACCTCGTCTCGCGGGCTCGGCAGACGGCCTTCCTCGTCCCAGGGCTCGCCATCGCGGTGCGCGACGAGCGCGACCTCGACGGCGAGGGTGTCTACGAGGAGACCTTCCAGAACGAGGGCGGCATCAGCGAGTTCGCGGAGTTCCTCGCCTCGGACCCGGCGCTGACCGACGTCTGGCGGCTGCAGGGCAGCGGCGAGTTCACCGAGACGGTGCCGCAGCTCGACGCCCGCGGCCACATGGTCAGCACGGAGATGACCCGCGAGTGCACCGTCGACGTGGCGGTGCGCTGGGGGACCGGCTACGAGACGCGCGCCGAGTCCTTCGTCAACATCATCCACACGCACAAGGGCGGCACCCACGTCAGCGGCTTCGAGCAGGCCCTGATGAAGGTGTTCCGCAAGCAGCTCGAGGTCAACGCCCGGCGGCTCAAGGTCGGCACCGACAAGGTCGACAAGGACGACATCCTCGCCGGCCTCACGGCCGTCGTGACGGTGCGCCTCGCCGAGCCGCAGTTCGAGGGGCAGACCAAGGAGGTCCTGGGGACCAGCGCGGTGCGCGCCATCGTCGCCCGGGTCGTCGAGCGCGAGCTGACCGCCCTGCTGACCTCGTCCAAGCGGGGGGAGAAGGCCCAGGCCAGCCTTCTGCTGGAGAAGGTCGTCTCCGAGATGAAGTCCCGCATCTCGGCCCGTCAGCACAAGGAGACGCAGCGCCGCAAGAACGCCCTCGAGACCAGCACCCTGCCGAGCAAGCTGGCGGACTGCCGCAGCAGCGACGTGGAGCGCTCGGAGCTGTTCATCGTCGAGGGTGACAGCGCCCTGGGCACGGCCAAGCTCGCGCGCGACTCCGACCACCAGGCCCTGCTCCCGATCCGCGGCAAGATCCTGAACGTCCAGAAGGCCTCGGTCGGCGACATGCTCAAGAACGCCGAGTGCGCGGCCATCATCCAGGTCATCGGCGCCGGCAGCGGCCGCAGCTTCGACCTCGACGCGGCGCGCTACGGCAAGGTCATCGTGATGACCGACGCCGACGTCGACGGCGCCCACATCCGGACGCTGCTGCTGACGCTCTTCTTCCGCTACATGCGTCCGCTGGTCGAGGCAGGCCGGGTGTATGCCGCGGTCCCGCCGCTGCACCGCATCGAGGTCGTCGGGGCGGGCTCGCGCAAGAACGAGCTGATCTACACCTACAACGAGCAGCAGATGCGCACCACGGTGCGTCAGCTCGAGCGCAAGGGACGCCGGATCAAGCAGCCGATGCAGCGCTACAAGGGCCTCGGCGAGATGGACGCCGACCAGCTGGCCGAGACCACGATGGACCCACGCCAGCGCACCCTGCGCCGCGTGACCCTCGCGGACGCCGAGGCGGCCGAGCGCGTCTTCGAGCTCCTCATGGGCAACGAGGTCGCGCCGCGCAAGGACTTCATCGTGGACTCCGCGCACTCCCTCGACGCCGAGCGCATCGACGCCTGAGCCGTCATACGGTCACGATCTGGGCATCCGGGGCGATCCTGGCTGGACGAAACCTGTTTCGTCAGTGATCGTGTCCGCCATGAGTGACAACGACACGTCGCCGATGACCGGCACGGCCGAACCCAGCGCCGGCGAGGGCAAGCCCGAGCTGAACCGCGCGATCGGACCCGGTCTGCTGCTGCTCTTCATCGTGGGCGACATCCTCGGCACCGGCGTCTACGCGCTGACCGGCAAGGTGGCCAAGGAGGTCGGCGGGGCGGTCTGGCTTCCATTCCTGTGCGCCTTCATCGTCGCGATGCTGACCGCCTTCAGCTATCTCGAGCTCGTTACGAAGTACCCCCGCGCCGGTGGAGCCGCGGTCTACGCCCACAAGGCCTTCGGGGTGCACTTCCTGACCTTCCTGGTCTGCTTCACCGTCATGTGCTCGGGTCTCACCTCGGCCTCCAGCGCAGCCCAGGCCTTCGCCGGCAACCTCAACAAGGCGGCCCACTTCGGCTGGGAGTCCGGGGGCACCATGCTCCTGCTCGCCGCCCTCGGCTTCATGGCCCTCGTCGCGATCATCAACCTGCGGGGCGTGGGGGAGAGCGTCAAGGTCAACGTCGTCCTGACCATCGTCGAGCTGTCGGGCCTGCTCATCATCATCGCCATCGGCGTGTGGGCGATCATGCAGGGCAAGGGCGACGCCGCGACCCTCACCCAGTTCAACGTCAAGGAGGGCTCGAACCTCTTCACGGCGGTCGCCTCCGCCACGGCCCTCGCGTTCTTCGCCATGGTGGGCTTCGAGGACTCGGTCAACATGGCCGAGGAGACCAAGGACCCCGTCAAGACTTTCCCCAAGATGATGCTCATCGGCCTGTCGATCACGGGCGTGATCTACGTGCTGGTGGCCATCGCCTCGGTCACGCTGGTCAAGCCCGCCGAGCTCGGCGAGGGCGAGACCCCGCTCCTCAAGGTCGTCCAGGCGGGAGCGCCGGCCTTCCCGATCGCGATCTTCGCCGTCATCACGATGTTCGCCGTCGCCAACTCCGCGCTGATCAACATGCTGATGGCCTCGCGCCTCCTCTACGGCATGGCGCACGAGGGCGTGCTGCCCGTCACCCTCGGGCGGATCCTGCCCAAGCGGCGCACGCCGTGGGTGGCCATCCTGTTCACCACGGTGCTGGCCTTCGGCCTGGTCTGGTTCGCCGACCTCAAGGCGCTCGGCGGCACGACGTCCTTCCTGCTGCTGATCGTGTTCACCATCACCAACATCGCCGTGCTCGTGCTGCGGCGCGACAAGGTCGAGCACCGGCACTTCAAGGCGCCGACGGTCATCCCCGTCATCGGCGCGGTCCTGTGCGGCTTCCTCGCCTCCCCGCTGTCCAAGCGCGACCCCAAGGACTACCAGGTCGCGGCGGTGCTGCTGGTCGTCGGTGTCGTGCTCTGGCTGCTGCACTGGCTGTCGACGCGGTTCATCGGCACCGGTCGCACCAACAAGCCCGAGCACATCGAGGAGCTCGGCATCCATCACGACGAGCTCAACCGCCAGCGCGAGGGCCGTCCCTGGACCTGATCGCCTCGTCCACCACGACGAAGCGACCACGCCCGCCCGACCGAGACATGTCTCGCGGGCGGGCGCGGTCGTCGCTAGATTGCGGTCATGGACGCACCGCAGCACCGGATCACCCTCGCCGAGTCCGAGATGCCGACGAGGTGGTACAACATCGTCGCCGACCTCCCGGAGCCGCTGCCACCGATGCTGCACCCCGGCACCCACGAACCGGTCGGCCCCGAGGACCTCGCGCCGCTCTTCCCGCCGGCCCTGATCGAGCAGGAGCTCGGCACCGAGCGCTACTACGACATCCCGGAGGAGGTCCAGGAGGTCTATCGTCTGTGGCGGCCGAGCCCGCTGATCCGGGCGACCCGTCTCGAGCGCGAGCTCGGCACCCCTGCCCGGCTCTACGTCAAGTACGAAGGCGTCTCGCCCGCCGGCTCCCACAAGCCCAACTCCGCCGTGCCTCAGGCCTATTACAACCACCAGGCAGGCATCACCCGGCTCACCACCGAGACCGGCGCGGGCCAGTGGGGCGCCAGCCTGGCGTTCGCCTGCGCGCAGTACGCCATGGAGTGCGAGGTCTGGCAGGTCGCGGGCAGCTTCGACTCCAAGCCCTACCGGCGGCTGATGATGGAGACCTTCGGGGCGCAGGTCCACCGCAGCCCGAGCGACCTGACCGAGGCGGGGCGCGTCATACAGGCCTCGCACCCGGGCACGACCGGATCGTTGGGCATCGCGATCTCCGAGGCCGTGGAGGCCGCGGTCCAGAGCCCCACGACCAGCTATGCCCTCGGGTCCGTGCTCAACCACGTGCTGCTGCACCAGACGATCATCGGCGAGGAGACCCTCCTGCAGCTGGCCAAGGTCGGGGAGACCCCCGACCTGCTGATCGGCTGCACCGGGGGCGGGTCCAACTTCGCCGGTCTGGCCTTCCCCTTCCTGCGGGAGACCTGGGCCGGCCGTATGACGCCCGCGCTGCGGGCCGTGGAGCCCGCGGCGTGCCCGAGCCTCACGCGCGGGACCTACGCCTACGACTCCGGCGACGTCGCGGGGATGACGCCGCTGATGAAGATGCACACGCTCGGGTCGGGCTTCATGCCGAGCGCGATCCACGCGGGCGGGCTGCGCTACCACGGGATGGCGCCGCTGGTCAGCCACCTCTACCACCACGGGCACCTCGAGGCGGTGGCCAAGGAGCAGGCCGAGTGCTTCGACGCCGGCGCGTTGTTCGCCCGGTGCGAGGGGATCATCCCGGCGCCGGAGTCGACCCACGCGATCGCGGAGCTCGTCGCCGAGGGGCGTCGCTGCGCGGAGTCGGGCGAGGAGAAGGTCGTGGTCGTGGGGCTCTCGGGCCACGGGCACCTGGAGCTGCCGGCCTACGGCGACCACACGGCGGGAAGGCTGCGCTCGTCGGCGGCGGACGACCCCGACCTCGACGCCCACCTGCGGGGGTCGATGGCCGCCCTGCCCGAGGTACGCGCGTCGTGACGGCGGCCGACGACCGCGCTCTCCGTCATAGGGTGGGCGGGTGACCTCAGAGCGCCCTGACCCGACCTCCAAGCTGCCGGAGACGGCCTGCTCGCTGTCCTGGGAGGGGGCCGGGCACCCGGTGGGCGGGACCGCCGCGATGGCGGACTTCTGGATCGCCCTCGAGCAGCCCGGCCCGTGGGGCAGGGATGCGTTCACCGAGTCCTGGCTCGACCCCGCGCTGGGGGACCGGCTGGAGGGTGCCTGTGCCCTGGCCGGTGGGCGTCTGGTGCTCATCCGCTCGGTGTCCGACCGCCGGTCCCAGGCCGACGGGGCACCGCGCCAGGTCTTCGTCGCCGGTGACCTGCGGGGCGCGTCCGGTGGCCCCTGGCTGCTCGCCGGGGCGATCGTCGACCCCGCCGACCTGCTCGGCCTGGACCTCGGTGCCCTGGTCGACCAGGGACCGGACGCGGTGCTGCAGGCCCTGCCCGGGCTGCACCGCACCGACGCCGGGATCCTCCTGGTCTGCACCAACGGCAAGCGGGACGTGTGCTGCGCCGTGCGGGGCAGGCCGGTGGTGCTCGAGGGTGCGCGGCACCGCCCCGGCCAGGTGTGGGAGTGCACCCACACCGGCGGCCACCGGTTCGCCGCCACCGGCATCGCGCTGCCCAGCGGACACACGATCGCCCGGCTGACCGGCGAGCTCGCCGTCCAGGTCGTCGACGCCGAGGCGCGGCGCGAGCTGTGCCCCGCCGCCCTCGACGCCGCGCACGACCGTGGCCGCAGCCACCTCGACCTGCCCGTCCAGGCCGCCGAGGCCTGGGTCCGGGCGCGCACCCAGGAGACGACGCTGAGGGCCCTGACGAGCCGGATCGAGAGCGGCGACGAGTGGGACGCGCAGGTCAGGGTCGCGCACGAGGACGGTCGCGCGTGGCGGCTGCGGGTCCACAAGGAGCCCACGGGCGAGCGCCTCTACGACTCCTGCGGCAACGACCCCGCCCCGGCGCACCGGTTCTACGTCGACGAGCAGGTGTGACCAGCGCGCTAGGGTCGTGAGCCATGAGCGCGCCGTCCCGACCCGCCCGCCTGTCCTCGGACACCACCCGCAGCCTGATCGCGATGGGCGCGTTCGCACCCTTCGTGGTGGTCGGCCCGTTGACGAGAGGCCGGCTGGGGATCGAGGTGGACGAGTTCGTGATCATGATGCCGCTGAGCGCCATGATCGCCTTCATCCTCGTCTACACCTGGCTCACCTGGCGGGCCTTCCACGGGCTGGGCGGCGCCGACCTGCGGCGGGAGGTCCTGGCCTCGGTGCACGCGGAGCGACGCGAGGGGTGGCGCGTCGACTGATGCGTCGGTCCTTCGGGGTGGGGTCCGCTCCGTCGTGGTCGATCCAGCTCTCGGTGTTCGCGCTCGGGGTGTGCCTCGTCCTCGCGACCAACCCGCACGCGCGCGCGATCCCCTGGGCCCTCGTGGGGTGCATCGTGGCGGTGGTCGTGTCCTGGTGCAACGTCGTGCTGTCCTACGCCCTGCACTACGCGCGGCTGGACCTCACGGAGGGCGGCCTGGAGTTCCCGGGCACCGAGGAGCGAGCCTTCAGCGACTACCTCTACCACTCGCTCAACGGGCAGGTGACCTTCGGGACGACCGACGTCTCGGTCACGACGAGGCAGATGCGCCGCGCCATGATGGTCCACGCGCTCGTGGCCTTCGCGTTCAACACCGTGATCATCGCGATCCTGGTGTCGCTGCTCCTCGCCGGCCGCGCGTGCTCCATACGGCTGACCGCTGCGCGCGTCGCGGCGTTGCAAGGTCGCAGAGTCGCAAGGTCGCAAGGTCGGATCGATGACCACCGGCGAGCCGGCGGGTCACTCCGTGGAGGTCTGCACCACGTCGTCGAGGCTGTCGGGGTCGTAGTCGTCCCGGTCCACGACGACCCGCTCGCGGGTCGGCCCGGTGTTGGGCGGCAGGTCGAAGAGCCCCTCGCCACCCTCGGCCGTGCCGGCGGCGTCCGAGCTCGTCGGCGACGACGCGGCGGCGGCCCCGGCGCTCACGGGCGACTCGGTCGGCAGCGGCCCGCCGATCCCGGCGATGGGCCCCTTGGCCGGGAGCCCGGAGCCGTCCCGCTTGCCGGTCGCCTCGGGGAGCGGCACCGCCACGCCGTTGGGCCCGGAGGCCCGCGCGGGCAGGGCGCCGACCCAGGCGAGGACCAGCTGATCCTGGCCGTGCAGGAAGCGCTGGCAGCGGACCCCGCCGGTGGCGCGGCCCTTGGCGGGGTACTCGCCGAGAGGGGTGACCTTGATCGATGGGGTCTCCGTGCCCGGAAGGGCTCCGGCGGATCCCGCCCCGGTCACGACGACCGTCTCGGCGGACGGGTCGATGGCGCCGAACCATAGCGCGGACGCCTTGGGGGACAGGCGGATTCCCGCCATACCGCCTGCGGTGCGGCCCTGGGGCCGGACCACCGAGGCCGGGAAGTGCAGCAGCTGCGCGTCCGTCGTCACGAAGCACAGGTGCTCGTCCCCGGTGCGCAGCTCGACCGCGCCGACGACGCGGTCGCCCGGCTTGAGCGAGACGGCCTCCCACTCCTTGCGGTTGCCGGGGTAGTCCGTCGTCACCCGCTTGACCACGCCCTGGGCGGTGCCGAGGGCCAGGCCGCGGGACTCCGGGGCGAGCGACATGATCGTGAGGGGAACCTCGTCCTTGCCCAGCTCGACGTAGGCCGCGAGGGGCGCACCGCCCGACAGCGACGGGGCGCCGTTGGTCGGTGGCAGGGTCGGCAGCTCGAGGGCGGACAGTCGGACCACCCGACCGGTCGAGGTGACCAGGCCCACCTCGCCGCGCGCGGTCGTCGCCACGGCCGCCACCACGGCGTCGTGCTTGGACCGACCGCCCTCGTTGGACAGGCCACCGGCGTCCGACGTCCGGGCCAGCAGCCCGGTGGACGACATCAGGACGTAGCAGGGGTCGTCGGCGACCTCGAGCGGCGTGGCCGAGGTCGCCGGGGTGCCGGCGGACTCGAGCAGGACCGTGCGGCGCGGCGTGCCGTGCTGCTTGGCGACGTCGGCCAGCTCGGTGGACACCAGCCGGAGCAGCAGCGCCTCGTCGCCGAGGAGCTCGCGCAGCTCGGCGATCTCGCGCAGGAGCTCGTCGCGCTCGTTCTCCAGCTCGATGCGGGAGAACTTGGTGAGGCGGCGCAGCTGCAGGTCGAGGATGTAGGTCGCCTGAGGCTCGGAGAGCTCGAAGACGTCCATGAGCCGCGCCCGCGCGATGCCCGCGTCGTCGGAGGTGCGGATGACCTGGATGACCTCGTCGATGTCGAGGATCGCGATCAGCAGCCCCTCGACGAGGTGCAGGCGGTCCTCCTTCTTGCCGAGGCGGAACTGCGAGCGGCGACGCACCACGTCGGTGCGGAAGTCGACGTAGACCCGCAGCAGGTCCTTGAGCCCGAGGGTCTGGGGCTGCCCGTTGACGAGGGCGACGTTGTTGATGCCGAAGGAGTCCTCCATCGGCGTCAGCTTGTAGAGCTGCTCCAGGACCGCGTCGGGGTTGAAGCCGTTCTTGATCTCGATGACCAGCCGCAGCCCGTGCTTGCGGTCGGTGAGGTCCTTGAAGTCGCTGATGCCCTGCAGCTTCTTGGACTGGACGAGGTCCTTGATCTTGTCGCGCACCTTCTCCGGGCCGACGAGATAGGGCAGCTCGGTGACGACGATGCCCTTCTTGCGGGCGGTGATGCTCTCGACGCGGCAGGTGGCGCGCGTCTTGAAGCTGCCGCGTCCGGTCAGGTAGGCGTCGCGGATGCCCTCGAGGCCGATGATCCGGCCCCCGCAGGGCAGGTCCGGACCCGGCACGAACTTCATCAGGTCGTCGAGCGAGCAGTCCGGGTGGGCGATGAGGTGGCAGGCCGCGCCGATGACCTCGACGAGGTTGTGCGGCGGCATCTGGGTCGCCATACCGACCGCGATGCCCGAGGCACCGTTGACGAGGAGGTTGGGGAAGGCCGCCGGCAGCACCCCGGGCTGGGTGAGCTGCTCGTCGTAGTTGGGGACGAAGTCGACCGTGTCCTCGTCCAGGCTGGCGAGCATGGCCAGCGCGGACGGGGCCATGCGCGCCTCGGTGTAGCGGCTGGCCGCCGGACCGTCGTCGAGGGAGCCGAAGTTGCCGTGCCCGTCGACCAGGGGCAGCCGCATCGTGAACGGCTGCGCCTGGCGCACGAGGGCGTCGTAGATCGCGGTGTCCCCGTGGGGGTGGTACTTGCCCATGACCTCGCCGACGATGCGGGAGGACTTGACGTGGCCGCGGTCGGGGCGCAGCCCCAGCTCGTGCATGCCGTAGAGGATGCGTCGCTGCACCGGCTTGAGGCCGTCGCGCGCGTCGGGCAGCGCCCGGCTGAAGATGACCGAGTAGGAGTACTCCAGGAACGCCTGCTGCATCTCGTCGGAGACGTCGATGTCGATGATGTTCTCGACGAAGTCGTCGTCCAGGGTCGGTGCGGTCGTGCGACGCGCCATCAGGTGCAATCTCCTTCGCGAGCGGATCCGCCCCATCCTGCCCCGGGGGTCGGGTGACGGGCCGTATGGCGCGCCGGGCCCGCCGGATCGGGCGCCGAGGAAAGGCGGTTGTGCGGTCCCGGGCCGCGGCGCAGGATCGAGGCATGACTGCCATCCCTGCCGAGCAGACCGCCCTGGCGGACCTGGATGCCCTGCCCGGCATCACCTGGCGTCGTGGTGATCGCGCCGACGTGCCGGCGATCGCACGGCTCTATGCCGAGGCCGAGGCCCACGACCGCAATCCCGAGCGTATGTCTCTGAGCGACATCGAAGAGTACTGGGACTCCCCACGGTCGGTCCCGGACGAGGACCTGATCCTCGGGCACGACGGCGGCGGTGCCCTCGTGGCCGTCGGGTGGTCGGGGTGCAACCGGTCGATCACGGAGGTCCGCCGGGTGCACCTCGGGGGAGTGGTGGACCCGAGCCGGCGCGGCGAGGGCATCGGCACGGCCCTGCTCCGGTGGGAGCTGGCGCACGGCGTGGCCTGGGACCGCGCCGCCCGCAGGGAGGGCCACGGACCGCTCCAGATGCGCCTGTCGGCCCCCGTCCACCAGACCGAGCTGCGCGACCTGGCGGAGCGCGCGGGGCTGGAGGCGGTGCGGTACTTCTTCGGCATGGGGCGGTGGCTGGACACTCCCGTGCCGGTCGTGCCGGTCGTGCCGGTTGTGCCGGTTGTGCCGGTCGTGCCGGTCGGGTCGGTCGGGTCGGCCCGAGGAGTGCGCCTGCTCGACTGGGACCCGTCTCGCTCGGACGAGGCGCTGGCGGTGCTGGACGAGGGCTTCCGCGACCACTGGGCCTATGCCGGCACGACCCCCGACATGTGGCAGGAGCAGCTGACGTCGGCGAGCTTCCGCCCGGACTGGTCGGTGCTGGCGGTGGACGACGCCACGGGGGCCATGGTGGGCCTGGCGATGAGCTCGGCCTACGAGCAGGACTGGGCCGCCCAGGGCTACACCGAGGGGTGGACCGAGCAGCTGACGGTGCTGCGCAGCCACCGGGGGAGAGGCGTGGCGTCCGCGCTGCTGCAGGAATCGATGCGCAGGTTCGCAGGCTCCGGCATGGCGTCCGCCGGGCTCGGGGTCGACGCCGAGAACCCCACGGGGGCGCTGCGCCTCTACGAGAGCCTGGGCTACCACCGCACCGACAGCCTGGCGGTCTACCGATACCCGACGGACGCCGCGGACGTTGTGCAGCAGGTGGACCCGGCCGACACGATGGACGAGGGGGACGCCGGCAGCACGAGGCCCGGTGCGCCAAGGGGGTAGCGCACCGGGCCTCGCACCGGCAGGGCCGGCTGATCAGACCGTCAGAGCAGGTCGATCATGATCGGGTCGGCCAGGTCGAGGACGGCCTGGCGGGCCTTGCGCGCCGAGCGAGCCTTGAGGGCCGCCGTCGCCATCCGCTGGCAGGTCCCGAGCTCGTGGAGGCTGAGCGCGGTGCGCACGGCCGCCAGCTTGGGCGTGGCCATGGACAGGGACGAGACCCCGAGACCGACGAGCACGAGCGCCAGCAGCGGGTCGCCGCCGGCCTCGCCGCACACGCCGATCGGCTTGCCGGTCGCGCGGCCACCCTCGCAGGCCATCTTGACCAGGTCGAGCAGCGGGGGCTGCCACGGGCTCAGCAGGGGAGCCAGGGCGCCCTGCATGCGGTCGGCGGCCATGGTGTACTGCGACAGGTCGTTGGTCCCGAGGGACGCGAAGTCGCAGACCTCGAGGATGTCCTTGGCGCGGATCGCCGCACCCGGGACCTCGATCATCGTGCCGCCCTTGGGCAGCCCGACGGCCTTGACCTGCTGGGCGAACCAGCGGGCCTCCTCGCGGGTGGCCACCATCGGGGCCATGACGCGCACGTCCGCCCCGGTGGCCTGGTAGGCCGCGGCGAGAGCCTGGAGCTGGGTGTCCAGCAGGTCCTGGCGCTCGCGCTGCAGCCGGAGGCCGCGCACGCCGAGGGCGGGGTTCTCCTCCTCGCCGAGGTCGGCGAAGGCCAGCGGCTTGTCGGCCCCCGCGTCGAGCGTGCGCACGACGACGCGGCGCTCGGGGAAGGCCTCGAAGACGCGGGTGTAGGTCGCGGTCTGCTCCTCCAGCGTGGGCGCGTCGTCGCGGTCCAGGAAGAGGAACTCGGTGCGGAACAGGCCCACACCCTCGCAGTCCATCTTGCCGGCCTTCTCGGCGTCCTCGGCGGTGCCGATGTTGGCGAGGAGCGCGACCTTGGTGCCGTCGCGCGTGACCCCGACGCCGCTCACGTTGGACAGGGCGGCCGCCCGGCGGCGGGACCGCTCGGCGAGCTGCTCCTGCTCGTCGTCGGTGGGGTTGACGATGACCTCGCCCACCCCGCCGTCCAGTGCCACGACGGTGCCGGCCGGGATCTGCAGGGCGCCCTGCACCCGGACGACGGCGGGGATGCCCAGCTGGGCCGCGAGGATCGCGGTGTGGCTGGTCGGCCCGCCGGCCTCGGTGACGATCCCGCGCACCTTGTCGATGTCGAGGGTCGCGGTCTCGGCGGGAGCCAGGTCGTGGGCGACCAGCACGCTCGGCTCGTCGAACTGGGGGACTCCCGGCTCCGGCTCGCCCAGCAGGCGGGCGACCGTGCGGTCACGGACGTCGCGCAGGTCGGTGACGCGCTCGGCCATGTAGCCGCCGAGCGACTCGAACATCGTGCAGAACTCCTCGACGGCCGCGGTCACGGCGGTCGCGGGGCCCTTGCCGGCGTCGAGCTGGGTGTCGATCCCGCCGGCGAGGCCGGGGTCGCGGGCCATCATGACGGTGGCCTGCAGGATCGTGGCGGCCTTGGGGTCGGCCTTGGCGGCGCGGGCCTCGAGCCCGGCCGCGACCTGCTCCATGGTCTCGCGGACCTGGGCCTTGGCGGCGGCAGGGTCGGCTGCGGCCGGCTCGTTGGCGGGGGCCGTGGGCGCCGGCCGGACCTGGACGACAGGTCCGGCCGACGTGCCCACGCTCACGCCGATGCCGCTCAGCTGGCGGTGGGGGGCGTCGGTCATCGCGAGATCACTCGTTGTCGAGGTCGCGCTCGAGCAGGGCAACGAGCTCGCCGAGCTTGTCCTCCGCGCCGTCGCCCTCGGCGGACAGGGTGACGACGTCGCCGTGCTTGGCGCCCAGGGCCATGACGGCCAGGATGCTGCGGGCGTCGACCGGGGTCTGGCCCTCCTTGGCGATCGTGACGGGCAGGCCCGTGGCCGTGGCGGCCTGGACGAACATCGAGGCCGGGCGGGCGTGCAGGCCGACGGAGGAGGCGATGGTGACGTTGCGAGATGCCATGAGGATCAATCCTTCTGAGTTGTGCGGGGGTCAGGTCGTGGGACTCACGGTATGCCGGGAACGTGGTCCCCGTCATACCGGGCTCGTGCAGCTGGTGGAGCTGGTGCACCAGTGAGGGTGGTGCAGCGGTGCGGTGGTGGCGGTGCGGGTGGTGCGGGCGGATCAGGCGGCGACGGCGTCCCGCGCCGCGGGGGTGTCCGCCACGGCCCGGCGACTCTTGTCGGCGCCCTTGAGCGCGACGACGAGCAGCCCGGTGACGACGGATCCGACGATGACCGCGAGGAGGAACATCAGCGGGTTGGTGATCAGCGGGGTGACCCACAGACCGCCGTGCGGCGCACGGCTGCCCGAGCCGAAGGCCATGATCAGCGCGCCGGTGATGCTCGACCCCACCATGGACGACAGGATGACGCGCCACGGGTCGGCGGCCGCGAACGGGATCGCGCCCTCGGAGATGAAGGACGCGCCGAGCAGCCACGAGGCCTTGCCGTTCTCCTGCTCCGCCTTGGTGAACAGCTTGGGTCGCAGGGCGGTCGCCAGGGCCATGCCCCACGGTGCGACCATGCCCGCGCCCATGACCGCAGCCATGATCTTGAGCTGTGGGGCGTCGGTCGCCCCGGCCGCCACGGCGGACAGGCCGGTCGTGCCGAAGGTGTAGGCCACCTTGTTGACGGGACCGCCCAGGTCGAAGCCCATCATCAGGCCGAGGATGAGACCGAGCAGGATCGCGTTGGAGCCGGACATGCCGGTCAGCGCGCTGCTCAGGGAGTCCATCAGGCCCTTGATCGGGCGGCCGAGGATCAGGATCATCGCGCCGGCGGTGATCAGGGTCGACAGCAACGGGATGACGACGACCGGCATGACGCCGCGGATGCCCTTGTGGACCTTCCACCCGGCGATCCAGCGCGCCGCGAAGCCGGCGATGAAGCCGGTGACGATGCCGCCGAGGAAGCCGGCGCCCATGGTGTTGGCGATGAAGCCGCCGACGATGCCCGGGACCAGGCCCGGCCGGTCGGCGATGCCGTAGGCGATGAAGCCCGACAGGATCGGCACCAGGAAGTTGAAGGCCGCCCCGCCGATCAGGAACAGCAGCGCCGCCCAGTGCATCCCGTTGCCGGGGTTGAAGGCGTTCTGCAGGACCGTGACCTTGTCGGTGGCCCCGGCCGGGTTGAGGGTGTACATCGACGTGACGTCGATGGCGCCCTGCTTGCCGCCGAACAGCTGGGCCAGCATGAAGCCCAGGGCGATGAGGATGCCGCCCGCCGCGACGAACGGGATCATGTAGGACACGCCGGTCATCAGCCACTGGCGGATCTTGGTGCCGGTGCCGACGCGCTCGGTCTCGCGGGCGGACGTCGCCCCCGTCGTCGCGGCGGTGCTCGCAGCGGCCGTCGGGGTGGCCGACGCCGTCGAGCTCCCTCGCTCGGCGACCAGCCGCTCGACCTCGGCGATGAGGGCGGGGGAGTCGGACACGGCCTTCTTGACGCCCACGTCCACGGTCGGCTTGCCGGCGAACCGGCCGGCGTCCCTGACCTCGAGGTCGTGGGCGAAGATCACGCCGTCGGCGGCGTCGATGACCGACTGGTCCAGCGGCTCCGAGCCGGCCGAGCCCTGGGTCTCGACCACCATGGTGTGGCCGGCCTCCTTGGCCGCCTGCTCCAGGCCCTCGGCGGCCATGTAGGTGTGGGCGATGCCGGTGGGGCAGCTGGTCACGCCGACCAGGGAGAGCGAGCGGGCGCCACCCGACGTGTCGCCGGACGCCGAGCCACCCGAGACGGCGGGCGCCGCCGTACGAGCCTGCTCCGCGGCCTCGACCGCCTGGGCGACCAGGGCAGGGGCCCCGGACACGGCCTTCTTGACGCCCACGTCGACGGTCGGCTTGCCGGCGAACCGGCCGGCGTCCCTGACCTCGAGGTCGTGGGCGAAGATCACGGCGTCGGCGGCGTCGATGACGGCCTGGTCCAGCGGCTCGGAGCCGGCCGAGCCCTGGGTCTCGACGACCATCTCGTGGCCGGCCTCGCGAGCCGCCTGCTCGAGGGCCTCGGCGGCCATGTAGGTGTGCGCGATGCCCGTGGGGCAGCTGGTGACGCCGACCAGCCTCACTGCTCGACCTCGGACCGGACGATCTGGACGACCTCGGCCGGGGTCACGGCGTTGCGCAGGGACTCCTTGAACTCGGCACGCATGAGCTTGCGGGCGAGCATGGCCAGGATCTTGAGGTGGTCCTCGCCGCCGCCCTCGGGCGCCGCGATGAGGAAGATCAAGGTGGCGGGCCCGTCCTCGGACCCCCAGTCGATGCCCTCGCGGGAGCGCCCGAAGACGAGCGAGGGCTCGGTCACGTGCGTGGAGCGGCAGTGCGGGATGCCGATGCCGCCGGGCAGCCCGGTCGCCATCTGCTCCTCGCGCTTGCGCACGTCGTCGAGGAAGCCCTCGAGGTCGGTCACCCGCCCCTCCGCGACGAGGGTCTCGCCCAGGGTCCGGGTGGCGTCGGTGCGGTCGGTGGCGCGGAGGTCCAGCACGACCTGCTTATCGGTGATGAGGGACATGATCTCTCCTTGATGGGGTGGGGTCTGGTGAGCGGCGTCTCAGAGAGACAGGTTGAGGTCGACCGGGTCGCTGACCCTGACGTCGATCCTCGCAACATCCTCGGGAGTCGGCACCTCGGTGCCCGGCAGGCAGACCGCGGCCGACCCGAACGCGACGGCGGTGCGCAGCGCCGCCGACGGCGTGTCGCCACGGCTCAGCGCGTGCAGGTAGCCCGCGAGCAGGGAGTCCCCGGCGCCCACGGTGGACAGCGGGTTGGTGATGGTGGCGGCGGCGTGCGCGACCTCGTCGGGGGTGACCAGGAGGGCGCCCTTGCTGCCCAGGCTGACCACGACGCTGCCGACGCCGCCGGCGATCAGGGTGCGGCACGCGTCGACGACGTCGCCCACGGTCGCCAGCGGGCGGCCGACGAGCTCCTCGAGCTCCTCGTCGTTGGGCTTGATCAGGTCGGGGGAGGCGGCGACGGCCGCGGCCATCGGTGGGCCGCTGGAGTCGATGGCCACCTTGGCACCCGCCTCGTGGCCGCGGCGGACCAGGTCGACGTAGAAGGCGGGGTCCAGGCCCTGGGGCAGGGAGCCGCAGCCCACGAGCCAGGTGAGGCCCCGGCCGGCGGCGCGGTCGACGGCGGCCAGGAGCGCCGCCACCTCGTCCTCGGACAGCGCCGGCCCGAGCTCGTTGACCTTGGTGGTGGTGCCGTCCGGCTCGACGATGCCGACGTTGGCGCGGATGCTCCCCGCGATCTCGACGGCCTCGACGGGCAGGGCGATCTCGCGCAGCAGGGTCTGCATGATCTGGCCCTGGGGGCCGCCGACCGGGAGCACGGCGATCGTGTCGGTGCCGTTGACCGCGAGGGCCCGGGACACGTTGATGCCCTTGCCTCCCGGGTCGAGCCGCGAGTCGGTGGCGCGCTGCACGGCGCCACGCTGCAGCGTCGTCACCGCGATGGTGCGGTCGACGCTGGGGTTGGGTGTCAGGGTCAGGATCACGCGCGGACCACCTCCGGGCCGTGGGCTTCGAGCTCTGCGGCGGTCTCGGGGTCGAGGCCGCTGTCGGTGACGATGGTGTCGACGTCGCTCAGCCGCCCGAACCGCGAGAAGTGGGCGACGCCGATCTTGCTGTGGTCGGCCAGGACGACGACACGCTGGGCGACGGTGACCATGGCGCGCTTGACGGTGGCCTCGGACGGGTCGGGCGTGGTGAGCCCCTCGTCCGGGGTGAGCCCGTTGGTGCCGATGAAGGCGACGTCCACGTGGATGTCGCGCAGCGCGTCGACCGACCAGGAGCCGACGGACGCGAGCGTCTTGGCGCGGACGCGACCTCCGAGGAGATAGAGCGAGATGTCCTCGCGCGTGCTGACCGCCTGGGCGATCGACAGGGAGTTCGTGACGACGGTCAGCTCGCCGCCGGTGGGCAGCAGGTGCGCGAGCGCCAGGGTGGACGTGCCGGCGTCCAGGAGGATGCTGCCGTCGACCGGGACCAGCTCGCGGGCGCGCTGGGCGATGGCGGACTTCTCGGCGGTCCGCTGCTCCGAGCGCATCTGGGTGGTGGGCTCGAACGCGAGCTTCTCGATGGCGATCGCCCCGCCGTGGACGCGACGGACGAGGCCGTGGCGCTCCAGGACCGTCAGGTCGCGCCGGATGGTCTCGGGCGTGACGTCGAGCTCGGCCGCCAGCACGGCGACCTCGACGCGGGACTGCGAGCGTGATCGCTCCACGATCAGCTGGTGACGCTCGTGCTGGTGCACAGGCGGCCTCTCCTTCGTCGGGCCAGGCCCGCTCGTCGTCGACGACGGGCGGAGCACCGCGGACCCGGCCAGACGGCCGTGGCTCCCGGATGCCGCAACCGTATACCCGGTTGTGTTTGTTCTGCCAGAGATGTCGCGAACAAACACGGGAGGCTGGCGCGCTTTGCGGCGATCGAGCACGAGGATCGTGTCCGACCGGGCGCTAGCGATGTCCGATCAGGGGCAACCGGACTCCGTGGTGGGTGGTCAGCTCGGCCCGGCATACCCGGTCGACGTGGGCCGCTCGGCGAGGAACGGCCGCCCGAAGGTGCCGTCGTGGGCCACCTCGGACACGGGCCGACGCGCCCGGGACGCGCTGCCCCTCGTCCCGCGGTCGCCGTCGGGGTGGGGATGTCCCAGGGCCAGCGTCGCCACCAGGCGCCGGTCGGCCGGTATGCCGAACGCCTCCCGCACGGCGTCATGGCGGTCGCCGGGCACGCCGAAGAACAGTCCGCCGAGCCCCTCGTCGTGAACCGCCAGCAGGGCCAGCAGGGCCGCCATCCCGGCGTCGACGTCCCAGTAGGGGATGGGCCACCGGTCGACGGACCGGTCCTGCCACCCCTTGTCCGGCTCGGCGTAGCGGTCGAGGTATCTCTCGGGGTCGCTGCACACCAGGACCAGGCAGGGCGCCGTGAGCAGGCCGCGCAGCCACGCGTCGGGCGGTCCGGGTCGACGGGTCGCCTCCCAGTAGCGGTCGACGTCCGGCCGCCGCGCCAGGACCACGAAGTCCCAGCCCTGGGCCCAGCCGGCGCTCGGCGCGTGCGTCGCCTCGGTCAGCGCGCGGACGAGCACCTCGCGCGGGACCGGACGGTCAGGATCGAAGCGACGGCGCATCCGGCGCGTGGTGACGAGGGTGCCGTGGTCCATCACCAGAGCGTGACATAGTGACCGCGTTGGATCGGCACCCAACCCGTGAGGGGACAGGGACGTCGAAGGGGCATGACCACAGCAACGATCGCCCTCGACGTGCCCCGGGTGCGGGGAGGGAGGATCGTGGCGCGTCCGCAGACGGCCACCGAGGACGCCGTGCGCGAGATCTATCGCGCGCACTACGGCATGCTCGCAGGCTGGGCGACCAAGCTCGTCGGCGACCCCGACCTCGGGCACGACTTCGCCACGGAGGCGTTCGTCTAGCTGCTGCGCCACATCGACACCGTCAACGAGCCGCGCGCGTGGCTCTACACCGCCACGGGTAATCTCGTGCGGGACCACTGGCGCAAGCGCGGTCGAGAGGCGATCGCCTACGGCAAGGTCGGCGACGAGACGACCACCGTGGACAATGACCACTCGACGACGCTCACCGTCCGTGACGCCGTCCAGTCGTTGCCCGACCGGCTGCGGATGGCGGTCATGCTGCACTACTTCGCGGACCTGCCGGTGGCCACGGTCGCCGAACAGCTCGGCAAGTCCCAGGGTGCGGTCAAGCGCGACCTGTACGACGCGCGGGCCCGCCTCGCCCCGATCCTGGAGGGAGTCCGATGAGCCCGTCGACCCGGGACCCTCGCGGTCGTGATCCCTTCGGCGAGTCCTTCGGCGAGCGCGACGACCCCTACTGCGACGACCCCTACCGCGACGAGCCCTACCGTGACGAGGACGGCCGGCTCGACCAGCACGATCCCGTCGCCGACTTCTTCCGCGACCAGCGCGAGGACATCACCCCGCTGACGGCCGACGACCTGCGCTGGCAGCGCATCGCCCGCGAGGGTCGGGGGGCTCGCCGCCCTCGTGGGCGGTGGCAGACCATCGCCGCGACCGCCGCCGCCGCGGCCGTCGTCGGCGGTGTGGTGGTCGCCCAGCAGGGCGGCCTCCTTCCTGACCGGTCCTCCTCGGTGGCCCCGGCGAGCGACGCCTCGACCGCCCAGGTGGGGCAACGGGTCCCGGCGGGCTTCGACGTCGGAGCCGTGACCCAGGCGCGCAAGCCGGGCACGACCGCCCCCGGACCGTTGCACGCCCTGGGCAGCGGCAGCTGCGCCGGCGCGACCACCTGCCCGGTCCTCGCGACCAGCACCGACGGCGGGCGCAGCTGGCGCGTGGCGGCTGTCTTCCCCCAGCACACCGTGCTCGACCGGGCCGACGCCTCCGCGCGGCCTACCCCCCGCACGCTCTCCGAGGTCGTCTTCGCCGACGATCTCAACGGCTGGGTCTACGGCGGGGCGCTGCTGCGCACCACCGACGGCGGGCGCACGTGGAGCCCCGCCGCCCACCCGGGCGCGATCGTGCTCGCCGTCGAGGCCACCGACGACGAGGTCGCGGTGGCCGCCGTCGACGAGTGCGGGGCCCGGGCCTGCGGCCAGGCGGTGCTCGTGCGCCGCGCCGAGCTCGACGGCACCGTGCCGGTGGACGTCCGGGTGCCGACGACGCGTGGCGATGCCCCGGTGCAGCGCGTCGACCTCGGCTGGCACGACGGCAACGTGCTCGTGTCGGGCGTCGTGGGCACCGACCGAGGCCCGCAGGGCATGCAGGCCGCCTCCGTGTCCGCGACCGGCGCGGCCACGCCGCTCACCGCCATCGACGAGGGCTGCCCCAACTCGATGGGCCTGCAGGTCTCGCGCCCGGCCGGTGAGTACCTCTACGCCCGCTGCTCCATCGGGTCTGCTGCCGGCTCGGCCGATCTCAGCCTCGTCATGAGTGCCGACGGTGGGCGGACCTGGGACTTCACCGCGATGGACCCGGCCAAGGGCGTGCCGGCCAACGCCCTGGTGGCGCCGTCCGACGACCAGCACGTCGTCGCGGCGTCCCCCACGTCATACGTGCTGCAGGCGAGCCGCGACGGGGGCGCCACGTTCGCGGCACCCACGAAGCCTCCGGCCGCGCGCAACGGCTGGGTGGCCCTGCGCCACGAGGCCGGCGGCTTCCTGGCCGTCCCGCGCGGCGAGCGGGGCGTCTACTACCTCGGCAGCCACGACGGCCTGACGTGGCGCAAGGTCCAGGTCGCCGGCGCGCCCTGACGCGCGACGTGGGATCCTGACCGCATGAGCGCGCAGCGTGGCAGCCACGGACCCGGTCGGCTCGGGGTCTCGGACCCCAGCTCGTGGGAGGCGGACGTCGTCCTGCGGGACGGGTCGGTGTGCCACCTGCGCCCGATCCGCCCCGACGACCGGGACCGGGTGCAGGCCTTCCACTCGCGCCAGTCGGCCGAGTCGATCTACCTGCGGTTCTTCGCGCCCATCAAGGAGATCAGCGCCAAGGACCTGACGCGCTTCACCGAGGTGGACCAGGTCGACCGGGTCGCCCTGGTGGCCACGGTGCGCGACGACATCATCGGGATCGGGCGCTACGACACCATCCGCCCGGGGGTGGCCGAGGTGGCCTTCAACATCTCCGACCACTACCAGGGCAAGGGGATCGGCTCGGTGCTCCTGGAGCACCTCGCAGCCATCGGCCAGGAGCTCGGCGTCGAGGAGTTCGTGGCGGACGTCCTCCCGCAGAACCGCAAGATGATGAAGGTCTTCACCGACGCCGGCTACGAGGTCAAGCACCACTTCGACGACGGCGTCATCGCCGTCACCTTCCAGATCCGGCCGACCGTGCGCTCCGAGCTCGTCCGGCTCTCGCGCGAGCACCGCTCCGAGGCGGCCAGCATCCGCACCGTCGTCGAGCCGGCATCCGTCGTCGTCGTGGGGGCCAGCCCCCGCGTCGAGGCACTCGGTCACCTGATCCTCGACAACCTCCTGCGCGGCGGCTACACCGGGGTCCTGCACGCCGTCCACCCGACGGCGTCCGAGGTGCTCGGCGTCCCGTGCCACCCCTCGGTGAGCGCGATCGGCGAGCCCGTCGACCTCGCCGTGGTGGCCGTCCCGGCGTCCGAGGTGCTGGGCGTCGTCGACGACTGCGCCGCCGCGGGCGTCAAGTCCCTCGTCGTGGCGTCCTCCGGCTTCGCGGAGTCCGGCCCCGAGGGACAGGAGCGGCAGCGCGCACTCCTGCAGCACGCCCACGCCAACGGTCTGCGCGTCGTCGGACCCAACACCATCGGCGTCGCCAACAACGCCCTGCACCTCAACGCCACCGTCGCACCCCGCCTCCCCAAGCCGGGCACGCTGGGGCTGTTCGCCCAGAGCGGGGCGCTCGGCGTGGCGGTCCTGGACGCCGCGCAGAGGCGCAACCTCGGCGTCTCGGTGTTCGCGTCCGCGGGCAACCGCGCCGACGTCTCCGGCAACGACCTGATGCAGTACTTCATCGACGACCCGGGCACCGAGGCGGTCGGCATGCACCTGGAGTCGGTGGGCAACCCCCGCAAGTTCTCCCGCATCGCCCGCCAGCTCGCGGCCTCCAAGCCCGTCATCGTGGTCAAGTCGGGGTACTCCGGCTACTCGGTCCCGCCCGGCCACCCGGTGCGTCCCACCCGGGTGCCCCGCGAGGCCTTCGACGCGATGATGACCCAGGCCGGGGTCATGCGCGTCGAGAACGTCCACCAGCTCTTCGACGTGGCCGCGCTGGTGACCTCCCAGCCGCTGCCCCGGGGGCGTCGGGTGGCGATCGTCGGCAACGCGCACGCGCTGGGCGCCCTCACCGGGGACGCCTGCCTGGACCGCGGGCTCGAGGTCACCCACGGGCCGGTGTCGCTGGCTCCCGAGGCGACGGCCGAGGCCTTCGCCCAGGCGCTGCGCTCCGCGCTCGAGGACCCCGCCGTCGACGCCGTGCTGACCTGCTTCATCCCCCCGCTGGTCACCGCCGACGAGTCGATCGTCAGCACCGTCGCGCAGGTGGCCGCCGGCAGCGACAAGCCGGTCCTCGGCACCTTTCTCGGCATGCGGGGCGTCGCGGACCCCCGGACCGGTGAGGGTCCCGGACACGTGGGGTCGGTCCCGGCATACCCCATGCCCGAGGACGCCGTCCTCGCCCTCGACCAGGCCGTCCGGTATGCCGCCTGGCGCGAGGCCGACAAGGGCGAGCGGGTGAGCTATGACGACATCGACCGGCACGCAGCCTTCGCCGTGATCGACGGCGTCCTGCAGGACGCGCCGCAAGGCCGGGCGCTCACCGACGACGAGGCCCACGACCTCCTCGCGGCCTACGGCGTGCCCGTATGGCGCCGCGTGCGGGTCTTGTCGCCGGACGAGGCGGTCGCGGCCGCCGCCGTCGTGGGCTATCCCGTCATGATCAAGTCCGTCTCCCAGGTGCTGCGGCACTCGCCGGGGCTCGGCGCGCTCCGGCTGGACCTCGACGACGAGGAGGAGGTGCGCGAGGCCTACGGCCACCTGGTCACGCGCTTCGGCTCCCTCGGCGACCTCGCCCTCGTCGTCCAGGCGATGGCCGGGCCCGGGGTGGCCTGCGTGGTCCGTTCCACCGAGGACGCGCTCTTCGGACCCGTCGTGAGCTTCTCCGTCGCCGGCGCGCCCACCGAGCTCCTCGGGGACGTCAGCCACCGCATCCCCCCGCTGACCGACCGCGACGCCAGGGAGCTCGTCACCACGGTCAAGGCCTTCCCGATGCTCGACGGGCACCGCGGCGCCGAGCCGGTCGACCTGGCGGCGCTGCAGGACGTCGTCGGACGCGTCTCCGTGCTCGCCGACGACTTCCCCGAGGTCGCCGCCCTCGAGCTCAACCCCCTCAACGCCCGCCCCGGCGGCGTCGACGTGCTGGGCGCCGAGATCACGCTGGCCCGGCCCGGGCTGCGCACGGACTCCGACCGTCGAGCCATGACGGGTTGACGGCTCGCAGGTGCCACAATGGCGGCCATGCCTCGCGCCTCGCAGACCCCGGCCGACCTGCTCCCGCACTCCTTGCGGCGTGACATCGAGCGGGCCGGCTACTACCCGGCCCTCGTGGCCGACGTCGTCGCCGAGGCCGCCTGCGGCGAGGAGGTCGTCGAGCACCTGGTCCACCAGGAGACGACCTTCGACCACGACGGGATCCTGCGCCACGTCACGGTCCTCGTGCTGACGCCCTCGCGGCTCGTGGTGGGGCACGTGGACGACCACGTCGACGCCGCCTCGTCCGCCGGGGTGCCCCGCACCGGACGCGCGGCCGACCGCCCCGTCGACACCGTCGTGACGGCGACCTCCGAGTCGGTGCCGCTGTCCTCGGTCCGCGGGGTCATGCTCACGCACGTCGTGGCGTCGGCGACGTCATACCGGCCCGGCAGCCTCGGGGGAGAGGTGACCGTCTCGCTCGGGTGGGGCGCGGTCAACCGCGTGGACCTCATGCCCGCCGACTGCGACAACCCGGAGTGCGACGCCGACCACGGCTACGAGGGCACGATCTCCAGCGACGACATCTCGTTCCGCGTGAGCTCGGACGCCGACGGCCCCGAGGCCGTGGCGCAGGCCCGGGCGTTCGCGCGCGCGCTGTCCCTCGCCACGGGTCGCTGACGTGCGGCGGGAGGTCGTGGCCCGGCTGGCGGACGCCTACACCGGCCTGGGGCTCGCCGACGTGCTGCCCGGGGTGGCACGGTCCCTCGGGGTGGACCTGGGTCCCCGCGAGGTGGGGCGACTGACGCTCCCGCGCTCGCGGCGCGCCGTGGTGGTGCTCGTCGACGGGCTCGGCCGCCACCTGCTCGAGGCGCGCCGCGGGCACGCGCCGTTCCTGCGCGGCGCCATGACCGGCTCGCCGGGGCTGCAGGCGGGATTCCCCTCCACCACGGCCACGAGCATGGGGACCTTCGGCACCGGCCTGCCGCCGGGCGCCCACGGCCTCGTCGGCTACCAGGTGCTCGTGCCGGGCGAGGACCGCACGTTCAACGAGCTGGCCTGGGACGAGGGCGTCGACCCCTTCGTGTGGCAGCCGCACGACACCGTCCTGCAGCGCTGCGAGCGCGCCGGCGTCGCGGTGACCCGCATCGGGCCGCACTACTTCGACGGGTCCGGGCTGACCAACGCGGCGCTGCGCGGCGGAGCCTTCCTCGGTGCCAAGGACCTGGACGCGCGGGTCGAGGTCGCGGCGCGCACCGCGGCGGCGGCGCCTCGCACCCTCGTCTACCTCTACTGGGGCGAGCTCGACAAGACCGGCCACGTCCACGGCTGGGAGTCGCCCGAGTGGACCGCCGAGCTCGAGCACGTCGACGACCAGCTCGCCCGCCTGCGCCGGCTGCTGCCCGAGGACTGCGCCCTGCATGTCACCGCCGACCACGGCATGGTCGACGTGCCCCTCGACCGTCGCCTCGACGTCGCGGCCGAGCCGGACCTGGCCGCCGGCGTGCGCCACGTCGGGGGCGAGCCGCGCTCCCTCCAGCTGTATGCCGAGGACCCCGGCGCCTCGTCCGTCGCCGCCATGGTCGAGCGCTGGGCGGCCCGGCTCGGTGACGACGCGCTCGTCAGGACGCGTGAGCAGGTCGTCGACGAGGGCTGGTTCGGCGTGGTCGGCCCGGCGGTCGTGCCGCGCATCGGTGACGTGGTCGTCGCCATGACGGGGTCGATGGCGGTGGTCGACTCGCGCATCATGCGTCCCGAGCTGATGGGTCTGCTCGGCGTGCACGGGTCCGTGACCGAGCAGGAGACCGCCATACCCCTGCTGACCTGGCCCGCGAGGAAGAGCTGATGATCGACGGTGACGACGGTGAGGACATGGACGACGAGGATGCGGTCCGCCCGAGCCCGGACCAGAACCCGCTCTTCGGCATCTGCCACCTGGCGCCCGCCGTCGGTCGCCTGCGCTTCCACGCGGGGCTGATGGGCGCGGGCAAGTCGGCGCTCGCGATCCAGGTCGGCTTCCACCGACGGCAGGCGGGCCGCCCCGGCCTCATCTTCACCTCCGCCGACCGCGCGGGGTCCGGCACCCTCTCGTCCCGGCTCGGCCTGTCGGTGTCTGCGCGGGAGTTCACCGAGGAGACCGACTTCGTCGCGACCGTCGGCGAGGCCCTCCCTGCTCGCGGCTTCGTCATCGTCGACGAGGCCCAGTTCCTCACCCCGGGCCAGGTCGACGAGCTCGCCCTGCTCGTGGACCAGATGGCCGTCGACGTCGACTGCTTCGGGCTGCTGACGGCCTTCGACTCGCACACCTTCCCCGGCTCGCAGCGGCTCGTGGAGCTCGCCGACGACATCCTCGACCTCGTCGAGGTGCTGTGCTGGTGCGGCCAGGCGGGCCGCGTCAACGCCCGCATCGAGGGCGGCGAGGTCATCCGGTCGGGCTCGCAGGTGGCCGTGGGCGACCTGGGCGGGGGCGCGGGCGCGACCTACCGCGTGCTCTGCCGACGGCACTGGCGCGAGGGCGAGCCCGGTCCCGGCGTCCTCTGACGCGATGTGACCTGCACCACCGACCCCCGGCTCGGGTGCCTGCGAGGACCGGGCTAGGTTGGGGCCACCAGGGCGAGCACCGACGGCTCGTGACCAGAAGGTTGTCAAAGGGGACGATCGATGACGACGTACGTATACGACTTCGAGCACGGTGACAAGGACCAGAAGGACCTGCTCGGGGGCAAGGGTGCCAACCTCGCCGAGATGACCAAGCTCGGCCTCCCGGTGCCACCCGGCTTCACCATCACCACCGAGGCCTGCCGGGCCTACCTGGAGCAGGGCCAGGCCCCCGCGGAGCTCGGGGTCCAGGTCACCAAGGAGCTCCGCCTCCTGGAGCAGAAGATGGGTCGTCGGCTGGGCAACGCCGACGACCCTCTCCTCGTGTCCGTGCGGTCCGGAGCCAAGTTCTCCATGCCCGGGATGATGGAGACGGTCCTCAACATCGGTCTCAACGACGACTCCGTCGAGGGGCTCGGCCGCATCGGCGGCGACGAGCGGTTCGCCTGGGACTCCTACCGCCGGCTCATCCAGATGTTCGGCGCCACGGTCATGCACATCGAGTCGAGCCGGTTCGCCGACGCCCTGGACGCCAAGAAGGACGAGCACGGCGCCAAGACCGACCCCGAGCTCAGCGTCGACGCGCTCCGTGAGCTGGTCGACGAGTACAAGCAGATCGTCCGCGACGAGACCGGCCGGGACTTCCCCCAGTGGCCGCGCGAGCAGCTCGACATGGCGATCATCGCGGTGTTCAAGTCGTGGAACACCGAGCGCGCCCGGCTCTACCGCCGCCGCGAGCGCATCCCGCACGACCTCGGCACCGCCGTCAACGTCTGCACCATGGTGTTCGGCAACATGGGCGACACGTCCGGCACCGGCGTGGCGTTCACCCGCGACCCCTCCACCGGTCACTCGGGCCACTACGGCGACTACCTGATCAACGCCCAGGGCGAGGACGTCGTCGCCGGCATCCGCAACACCATGTCCCTGGCCGACATGGGCACCCACCACCCCGAGCCGTTCAAGCAGCTCGAGCAGAACCTCCACCTGCTCGAGACGCACTACCGCGACCTGTGCGACGTCGAGTTCACGGTCGAGCGGGGCAAGCTCTGGATGCTGCAGACCCGCGTGGGCAAGCGCACCGCCAACGCGGCCTTCCGCATCGCGGGTCAGCTGGTCGACGAGCAGCTCATCACGATGAACGAGGCCCTCGAGCGGGTCACCGGAGAGCAGCTCGTCCAGCTGATGTTCCCGCAGCTGGACCCCGACGGGGATCGCACGCTGCTCACCAGGGGCATGGCAGCCTCCCCGGGCGCAGCGGTCGGCACGATCGTCTTCGACTCGGCGGCCGCCGTGGCCAAGGCCGAGGCGGGGGAGAAGGTCCTGCTCGTCCGCCGTGAGACCAACCCCGACGACCTGTCGGGCATGATCGCCTCCGTCGGCATCCTCACCGCCCGCGGCGGCAAGACCTCCCACGCCGCCGTCGTCGCGCGCGGCATGGGCCGCACCTGCGTGTGCGGGGCCGAAGAGCTCCAGATCGACGCCAACGCCAAGACCATGGTGGTCGGCGACCGGACCTTCGGCGAGGGCGACTGGCTCTCCATCGACGGCGCCACCGGCGAGGTCTTCGAGGGCGAGCTCGAGGTCGTCCCCAGCCCGGTCATGCGCTACCTCGAGGAGGGGATCGAGCGGGGTGTCGAGGGTCTCGACGACGAGACCACGGAGCTCGTCAAGGCGGTCGACCGGCTGCTCACCCACGCCGACAAGGTCCGCCGCCTCGACGTCCGGACCAACGCCGACACCGCCGACGACTCCCGCCGCGCCCGGCAGCTCGGCGCCCAGGGCATCGGCCTGTGCCGGACCGAGCACATGTTCCTCGGGGACCGCCGCGTGCTGATCGAGCGGATGATCCTCGCCACGTCCGACGAGGACAAGCAGTCGGCGCTCGACGCGCTGCTGCCGCTGCAGCGCCAGGACTTCGTCGAGATGCTGGAGGCGATGGACGGGCTGCCCATGACGGTGCGCCTGCTCGACCCGCCGCTGCACGAGTTCTTGCCCGACCTGACCGAGCTGTCCGTCAAGGTCGCGGTCGCCGAGGCCAAGGGCGAGCCCGACGCGCGCGACGTCGAGCTGCTGACGGCCGTGCGCAAGCAACACGAGTCCAACCCGATGCTCGGTCTGCGCGGCGTCCGCCTCGGCCTGACCGTCAAGGGTCTGTTCGCGCTGCAGGTGCGGGCGCTGGCCGAGGCCGCCGCCATCCGCAAGCAGGCGGGGGGCGACCCCCGGCCCGAGGTCATGGTGCCGCTCGTGGGCTCCATCAACGAGCTGGACCTGATCCGGGACGAGGCCGAGCGCATCATCGCCGAGGTCGCCGAGCAGCAGGGCGTCGAGCTGCAGATGCCGATCGGCACCATGATCGAGCTGCCGCGCGCCGCCCTCACGGCCGAGCGCATCGCCGAGTCCGCCGACTTCTTCTCGTTCGGGACCAACGACCTGACCCAGACGACCTGGGGCTTCTCGCGCGACGACGTGGAGGCGGCGTTCTTCACCAACTACATGGACAAGGGCGTCTTCACGGTGTCGCCGTTCGAGACGATCGACCGCACCGGCGTGGGTCGGCTGGTCCAGCTCGGCGCCGAGGGCGGCCGCGCGGGCAACCCCGGCATCCACCTCGGCGTCTGCGGCGAGCACGGTGGAGACCCCGCGTCGATCCACTTCTTCGACTCCGTGGGGCTGGACTACGTGTCCTGCTCGCCGTTCCGCGTGCCGGTCGCCCGGCTCGAGGCGGGCCGCGCCACGGTCGGGGACAGCGACGCCACCGCCTGACCTGCCGTATGCCGTGCGCGCAGGCCCTGGACCTCCAGGGCCGGCGCGCGCGGTCGTCCCAGAGCAGGACGCAGATCGTCCGCATCCGCTGGGAGGCTGGGGGCATGAACCTGCGTTGGTACACCATCGTCATCGACTGCCACGACATCGCCGCCCAGGCCCGCTGGTGGGCCGAGGTGCTCGACTGGCACATCGTCTACGAGGACGAGCACGAGGTCGCCGTAGTCCCACGGGACATGTCGGAGGATCCGATCGCGGCCGACCGCTGGGCCTCCACCCCGCCCGGGCTGGTGTTCGTCCCGGTGCCCGAGGGCAAAGAGGTCAAGAACCGTCTCCACATCGACCTCGCCCCGCACGTCAGCGACGACCGCCAGGCGCAGATCGACCGCCTGGTCGCCCTCGGGGCCCGTCGGGTCGACGTGGGTCAGGACCGTGCGGACGTCACCTGGGAGGTGCTCGCCGACCCGGAGGGCAACGAGTTCTGCGTCCTCCCGGCGGGCAACCGCTTCACGGCCGGTTGCGGCACGATCGGGGCGCTCGCGTGCGACGGGACGCGTGCCGCCGGCGAATTCTGGCAGGCGGCGCTGGACTGGATCCTCGTCTGGGACGAGGGCGACGAGACCGCGATCCAGTCGCCGCACGGCGGCACGAAGATCTCGTGGGGTGGTCCCCCGGTCATGGACAAGCCGCCGAAGAACCGCTGGCACCTCGACCTACGGCCGCTCGGCGATCAGCTCGAGGAGGTCGCCCGGCTCGAGTCGCTCGGCGCGACCCGCACCGACATCGGCCAGGGGAAGGTCAGCTGGGTCGTCATGCGCGACCCGGACTGCAACGAGTTCTGCGTCCTCAGCGGTCGCTGCCCGGCTTGCCCCCCCGGCCCCCCCCCCCCTGTGGCCGGTACCCCGCCGCCCGCCACACGGCGGCACCCGACGCGTTCGCGTCCAGCACCATGGCGTCGAGACGCGTCGCACCGAGGGCGACGAACCGCTCCTCGGCATGTCGCAGGAGGGTCCGCGCGATGCCTCGTCCCCGCGCTCGGGGATGCACCGCGAGGCGGTACAGGTGGGCACGCCAGCCGTCCCAGCCGGCGATCACGGTGCCGACGATCTGCCCTGCCAGCTCGGCCACGACGACCGACGCCGGATCGCGCGCCAGCAGGGCGTCCACGGCGTGCGCGGGGTCCTGCGGGCGCGCGGCGTTCTCTGCTGAGTCCGCCCAGAACTCCAGCAGGCGGTTCGTCTCGCCTGGTCGGACGTGCCGGTACTCGAGGTCCCCGGCCACGATGCGCATTGGGTACTCGTCGAACGTCGGCTCCTCGAACGTGTCGACGTGTGCCAGCGCCACGTCGTCCGGCAGTCGGTAGTCGTCAGGTCCACGGTCCCGTCGGGCCCGGACGCGATCG
>NZ_DCYC01000075.1:29928-53752 GCF_002330965.1 Arsenicicoccus sp. UBA2120 | reverse complement strand
CAATGGGCTCGGGTGAGTGACAGCGGGAGCGAGGCACGAAGGGGGCGGATGCGGCAGCATCCGCCCCCTTCGTCACGTTCCGGGGTGGTTGCGCAGCAATCGGTTAGGGCATTGGAGCGGACTCCTGGCCCCCTTGGCTACTGGCGGGTACGTAAGGCATCCTCGGATCATGAGCCTCACCGCCCGTTGGGCCTCCCGTCGTGAAACCACCGCGGCATCTGACCTTGCACCGATCATCGAGACGGAGCCGCGAGATCCCTCGCACGAGCCGACCTGGCACGTGATCGAGAACGGCAGCTTCTGCCACGGCGAGTGCCTCGAGTGCCGATGGCACGGTCCCGGGCGGCGGTCCAGGGGCAGCGCCCGCAAGGATGCCGAGCTGCACGCCCTGACCGGCTGCGGCGACGAGGCGCAGCTGCGAAGCCTGTTCCCGGCGGGCGCCTTCGAGGGCACCGCCTGATCACAGCTCGTATGGCGAAGGCCGCTACCCGCGTGGGTGGCGGCCTTCGCCATACGACCAGACGGGCACGACCCCCGACGAGCCGAACCGCGGCGTGGGTGCCATCCTGGACTCCCACGCGCCGGAGCCAAGGGGCTGACCAATGCTGATCGTCCTCCACACCACCATCGCCATCGTCCTGGTGATCCTGCTGATCATCAGGTTCAAGGTGGACCCGATCATCTCGCTGGTCCTGGCATCCCTCTATCTCGGCCTCGCGTCGGGCATCGGCTTCGGCAAGACGGTCGACGCCATCACGGGCGGTTTCGGCGACATCATGGCCAAGATCGGTCTGCTCATCGGCTTCGGGGTGCTGATGGGCGCCCTGCTGCACGCGATGGGGGCCTTCAAGACCATGGTCGAGGCGCTGGTCCGCGTGGTCCCACCCGGGAAGCTGCCGTATGCCCTGGCCATGGCGCTCGCGACGATCTTCCCCTCGATCTACGTCGACGTGCAGGTGGTCCTCGCCGCCCCCGTGGCCCGCTCGTCGGCGCCGTTCATCGGCAAGAGGGGGCTTCCGTTCCTGGCCGGCGCGCTGGGCACGGGCATCTTCTGCGGCTACGTCTTCGTGATCCCCGGACTCGCGGCGATCTCCATCGCCGGCCTGCTCAAGGTCCCGCTCGGCACCTACCTGCTCTACGGCATCGTCATCGGACCGCTGACGGCGCTGATCACGGTCTGGGTGTTCGGCCGGATGCTCGCGATGGGCTGGTGGAAGGCCGACCGGGACGAGGAGGAGTCCGAGGCGCTCACCGAGTCCGAGCAGGCCGACGACCACGTCGCGGCCGACCGCCGCCCCTCCCTGCTCCTGTCGCTGCTGCCGATCATCGTGCCGCTGCTGATGATCGCCTTCGGAGCGTTCGCCGAGCTGCTGGACTTCTCCAACGACGTCATCGCGTTCATCGGCGACGCGAACGTCGCGCTGTTCCTCGGTCTCGTCGGGGCCTACGTGATGGCGCGGCGGTTCATCGGGACGACCCAGACCAACGACGCCTTCGCCGACGGCCTCCACACCACGGGTGAGATCCTCCTGGTCACCGGCATCGGTGGCTCCCTCGGCGCGGTCATCAAGGCCACGGGCCTGGCCAAGGTGCTCGGCGGGCTCTTCTCGGTCAACGAGTCCGCGCCCGTGATCCTCAGCATCCTGCTGGCCTGGGTCATCGCGGCGGTCCTGCACCTGGCCATCGGATCGGTGTCGGTGGCGGCGATCACGGCGGCCGGGATCATCGCACCCATCCTCGGGTCGATCCAGGTCGAGCCCGTGGTGATCGGCCTGGCCATCGCCTCGGGGTCGTTGTTCGCGCTGCAGGTCAACAGCAACTTCTTCTGGATGTTCAAGTCCCTGCTGGGGCTGTCGACCCAGGGAAGCCTCAAGACCATGACCACCGTGACGACCATCGCGTCCATCGTGTCGCTGCCGCTCGCGATGGCCGCAGCCATCATCGCCTGACGGGCGGCGTCGGGGCAGACGTTGGAGGAGTGAGTACGCCGGGCCGGGAGCGCCTCTCGGCACGTGGCCGCTCGTAGCGGCTGAATTTGGGACCCGGGGCTACCGCGGCCCGGCGCCCTTCCATTGTAACGAGGGGCCCCCGGAGCGCGCACATCCAGCGATCCGCCAGTCCGTGCCTGCGCCCGTGCCCGTGCCCCAGCAGCACGCCAACATCGTGAGGGTTCGGTCCAAGAAGGGGGACGAAACACTCACGAGCCTGGGGTGGGCGGGGGGTGCGGGTCAGGTCAGGTCGCCGGCTCGCCAGAGCCGGGCGCAGGACTCGAGGTCCTCCCCCGTCGCCAGGATCGACCCGGCCGAGCGGAGCCACTCCGCCGGCGACGTCACGGCCACCGCGTCGCTGCGGTGGGCACGGCCCGAGGCAACGACCCGGCAGAAGGCGCCGGCGCGCTCCAGCGCCACGTCGAGCTCGCCGTCGTAGACGCCGGTGAGGATCGCGTCGGCGAGGCCGCGGATCTCGTCGGGTCCGGGCGGCTCGGCCGCGCCCGCGACGGCGTGCAGGACCACGGCGTGCGGCATACCGGCCTGGTAGTCCGACGAGGCCCCCTCGGGGTCGCGGCGCACCCACTCGCGCAGGGCGTAGAGCCGCCACAGGGCGCCGGGCAGGGAGCGCGCCGGGAGCTGCGCCCACAGCTCGGCCAGGGTGCTGAGGCCGATGTCCTCGACCAGGGTGACGAGGCGGGCCGTGACCTCGGGGTCCTCCGAGGCACGACCCGTGTGCACCAGCACCTGGGCCGTCTCGTGGGCGATCTCGGACACGACGGCGGGGTCGGGCAGCTGCCCGCCGTAGGCCTCCATCGCCTCCGGCGAGTAGAACGCCGGGCGGCGAGGAGGCGTGCGCCGGTCGGTCATCGGGGGCCGATCACGAGGGCACCCGGTCCGTCGAGGTGGACGACCCCTTCGGTCCCACCGGAACCGGCAGTGTCAGCGGCAGACGCGTGAACGGCGTCATTCCACGAGGCGACGACCCGGCCGCCGTCGAGGGGGACGTCCAGCGGGCCGTCCCCGAGGTGGGCGACGACGCGGTGGGCGCCGCGGTGCAGCACGGCCGTGCGGCCCTGGGCGTCCCAGTCGAGCGACACCTGGTCCATGGCGGCGGAGCGCAGGTCGGGGACGTCGCGGCGCAGGCGCAGCAGCGTGCGGTACCAGTCGAGCATGCGGGCGTGGATGCCCTGGTCGAGCTCGGTCCAGTCGAGGCGGGAGGCCTCGACGGTGCCGGCGGCCTGCGGGTCGGGGACCTCGTCGGCGCCCCAGCCGTGCGAGGCGAACTCGGCGGCGCGGCCGTTGCGGATGGCCTCGACGAGCGTCTCGTCCTGGTGGTCGGTGAAGTACTGCCAGGGGGTGCTCGCAGCCCACTCCTCGCCCATGAACAGCATGGGCGTGAACGGCGAGGTGAGCAGCAGCGCGGCGCCGGCGGCGAGGCGTCCCGGGTCGGTGCCCATGGACAGGCGGTCGCCGACGGCCCGGTTGCCGACCTGGTCGTGGGTCTGCAGCGACGCGACGAAGCGCCACCCGGGCACGGTCGCGCGGTCGATCGGTCGCCCGTGCACGCGCCCGCGGAAGGTCGAGTAGCTGCCGTCGTGGTAGAACGCGCCGGTGAAGACCTTGGGCAGGGCGTCCGGGGACGCGAAGTCGGCGTAGTAGCCGTCGGTCTCGCCGGTCAGGGCGACGTGCAGGGCGTGGTGGATGTCGTCGGTCCACTGGCCGTGGATGCCGATGCCGGCCGCGACCGCCCCCTCGCCGCGCGGCGTCGTCGTGCGGGCGTCGTTGCGGTCGTCCTCGGCGATGAGGGTGAGCGGGCGACCCACCTCGGCCGAGAGCTCGTCGGCGGTCCGCGCCATCTCCTCCAGGATCGGCAGCGCCCGGTCGTCGATCAGCGCGTGCACGGCGTCGAGGCGCAGCGCGTCGACGTGGAAGTCGCGCAGCCAGGTCGAGACGTTGTCGAGCAGGTAGCGGCGCACCTCGTCGCTGCCCGGTCCGTCGAGGTTGACCGCGGCTCCCCAGGGCGTGTGGTGCGCCTCGGTGAAGTACGGCCCGAACTCGCGCAGGTAGTTGCCGTCCGGCCCGAAGTGGTTGTAGACGACGTCGAGCGCGACGGCGAGGCCCTTGCCGTGCGCCGCGTCGACGAAGCGCTGGAGGCCCGCCGGGCCGCCATACGGCTCGTGCACGGCGAAGAGCGCCACCCCGTCGTAGCCCCAGTTGTGCACGCCGGGGAAGGACGCCACGGGCATCAGCTCGACGGTGGTGACGCCGAGGTCGACCAGGTGGTCGAGGCGCCCGATCGCCGCGTCGAAGGTGCCCTCGGGGGTGAACGTGCCGACGTGCAGCTCGTAGATCACCGAGCCCTCGAGGGGCTGCCCGGCCCAGTCCTGGTCGGTCCAGGCGAAGGTCGTCGGGTCGTAGGGGGTGGTGAGGCCGTGCGGGCCGTCGACGAGACGGCGGCCCCGCGGGTCCGGGCGCGGGTCGCCACCGTCGAGGCAGTAGCCGTAGGGGGCGTCGGCCGCGACGGCGTCCGTCTCGAGGTGCCACCAGCCGCCCTCGCCCCTGGTCATGGGCAGGCGCTGGTCCTCGACGGCGACCTCGACGAGGTCGGTGGCCGCGGGGGCCCAGAGCGTGTATGACGTCACAACGGTGCCTTTCGGGGGTGAGGCGGGGGTGTCGGGGAGGTGAGGTGAGGTGGGCGTCAGGAGCGGACCAGCAGGGCGACCGGCCGCTCGGTCAGCACGTCGGCCACGAGGACCTCGCCCGTCGCGGGCACGGTGATCTCGCGGCCCGTGAGCCGGTCGGTCCACGTCCCGGTCGGCAGCACGACCCGGGCGTCGCCGAAGCCGCCCTCGCGGGCGAGACGGTGCGGTGCGCGGGTCACGATCGTCGCGACGGACGCGGCCCGGATGAAGCCGATCGCGTGCTCGGTGGTCGTGGTCAGCGGGACGTAGAGGCCGGCCACGCCGAACGCGTCCGGCCGCTCGCGGCGCAGGCGCAGCGCGGCGGAGGACACGAGGAGCTTCTCGGCGGCGAGGGTGTCGGCGGGGGCTCCCGCGTCGAGCCGCGCGAGGCTCTGCTGCAGGCCGTCGTAGTCGACCGGCCGGCGGTTGTCGGGGTCGACGAGGGACCGGTTGACGGTCTCGCAGCCCTGGTAGACGTCGGGGACGCCGGGCATGGTCAGCTGCAGGAGCTTGGCGCCGAGGACGAGGGCGCGGATGGACTCGGCGTGGCTGTCCCACAGCGAGACGAGGGCGTCGTGCCGCTCCCCCGCCCGCAGGGCCTTGTCCGCGAACTCCAGGACGCGTGCCTCGTAGTCCTCGTCGCCGTCGACCCAGGCGGTGTGCTGCTTGGCCTCGCGGACCGCCTTGAGCAGGTAGCCGTTGAGCCGCTCGGGGTCGATGAGGCCGACGCCGGCGATGGTCTGCCAGATGAGATGGGCCGTGGGCTTGTCGATGCCGAGCTCGGTCGCCGCCGACCGGAAGCGCATCGACAGCTCCTTCCACGCGACCGGGTCGCCCGCGATGGCCAGGACGAAGGCGCGGGTGTCCTCGCTGCGCTTGGTGTCGTGGGTCGACAGCGTGGTCATCCCGAGCGGCCAGTAGCGCCGCTGGTGCAGCGCCCACTCGTGCAGCGCCGCGGGCGAGGCGGTCTCGAGCGCGCCGGGGTCGCCGCCGACCTCGTTGAGGGCGATGAGGCGGTGCCAGCGGTAGAAGGTGGTGTCCTCGATCCCCTTGGCCATCACCGGTCCCCACGTCTGCTGCAGACGCACCGCGAAGTCGACCGCGTTGGCGTCGGCCTCCTCGGCGGTCGCCAGCTCGTGCAGCTGCGCGAGCTCGGCCTCCAGGTCGGGGCGGGCGGCCACGGCTCCGTCATACGCCACCTGCAGCCGGCGACGGGCCAGGGGCGAGAGACGCTGGTCGGGCTGGATGTAGGCGCGGTAGACCTCGCCGGCGACGAGCAGCTCCACCACGGCGAGCTGCAGCCGGGTCGGGTCCGCCTCGGGCAGGGCCTCGCGGGCGCGGCGGACGAGCCGCTCGACCTCGGGGCCGAGCAGCTCCTCGACGACCTGGCGCTTGGCCTTGGTGACGTCGCGCTCGACGTCGAGGCGGCCGCCGCAGGCCTCCCACTGGGCGGTCAGCTCGGGCTCGGACGCCGGGTCGACCAGCGCGGTCTGGACCGCGAGCATCGCGTCGTAGCCGGTCGTGCCGTCGCAGGCCCAGTCGCGCGGCAGGCGCTCGTGGCCCTCCAGGATCTTTTCGACCCAGATGATCGTGTCCTCGCGGGACCGCGTGCGCAGTCGGTCGAGGTAGCCCGCCGGGTCGGCCAGGCCGTCCGGGTGGTCGATGCGGAAGCCGTCGATCAGGCCGCGGTGGTTGAGGTCGAGCAGCAGCGCGTGCGTCTCGTCGAAGACGTCGTCCTCCTCGACGCGGACGGCGATGAGCTCGTCGACGTCGAAGAAGCGGCGGTAGTTGAGGATCGACTCCTTCTGCCGCCAGGACGCGAGCTGGTAGTGCTGGCGCGCGAGCACGGCCTCGACGTCGTTGCTCTCGGTGCCGACGGCGATCGGGAAGACGTGCTCGAAGTAGCGGATGACCGGCTGGCCGTCCTCGAGCTCGTCGATGGTGAGGTCGCCGGCCTGGATGGTGCTGACCAGCGTGTCGCCGAGGATCGGCAGGCCGAGCCGCCCGCCGCCGGACTTCCAGTCGATGTCGAACCAGTGGGCGGTCGGCGCGTCACGACCGTCCTTGAGCACCTGCCACAGCGGCCGGTTGAGGTTCTCCGGGGCGACCAGCGCCATGTGGTTGGGGACGACGTCGACCACGATGCCCAGGCCGTGCTCGTGCGCCACCGCCGCGAGCCGCTCGAAGCCCTCGAGCCCGCCCAGGTCCTGGCTCAGCTCGGAGTGGTCCTGCACGTCGTAGCCGTGCTGGCTGCCCGTGACCGCGCGCAGGATCGGCGACAGGTAGAGGTGGGAGATGCCGAGGTCCGCGAGGTAGGGGACGCGCGCCGCGGCGTCGTCGAACGTGAACTCGTGGTGCATCTGCAGGCGGTAGGTCGCCGTCACGGTCATGGAGGGGTGCACTCCCTGGGAGCTGGTGGTGTGGTGATGGGGATCCGCGCCGGTGCGGCCGGTCCAGTCTCCCAAGGATCCGGCCGTATGGCGAAGTTGCGCCCGCCCCCGTCCAGGGTCACCGTCACCGGCGCCGGCGCCCACCCGCAGCCGGGTCAGGTCTTGTCGAGGTTGGTGGTGATCAGGACCAGCTCGCCGGTCTCGTCGGTCGCGTCGAGGTCGACCTCGGCCTGGATCCGCCAGTCGTGGTCGCCCTCGGGGTCGTCGAGGATCTGGTCGACGAGCCAGCGCCCCGGCTCCTTGGTCACCATCAGCAGGGCCGGACCACGGGCGTCGGGCCCCGTGCCGATCGCGTCGTACTCGGCATACAGGTCCTCGATCGCCTCCTGCCACAGCTCGGCGTCCATGGGCTCGACGTCGACGGGGTCGAGGTCGGCGTCGGCGCGGGCCTGCTTGGCCACGGCGTAGGCGGCCGCGTCGAGCTCGCCGAGGTCGTTCCAGCGGCGCAGCGCCAGGAGCTCGACCTTGCGGAACATGGCGGTGCGCACCATGACTCGCAGCGCGCGCTCGTTGGCGGACAGGGGCCGAGCGCCACCGGGCAAGGGCGTCGAGAGGGCGTCGAGGGCAGCCTGCGACAGCGGCTCGTCCTCGCCGCTCGTGAGCTGCTCCCACTCCTCCAGCAGCGAGGAGTCGGTCTGGCGCACGACCTCGCCGAGCCACTCGATCAGGTCCTCGAGCTCGACCGTGCGATAGCTCGCGGGGACGGTCTGGCGCAGCGCCTTGTAGGCGTCGGAGAGGTAGCGCAGCACCATGCCCTCGCCGCGGGCGAGGTTGTAGAAGGCGACGAACTCGCCGAAGGTCATGGCGCGTTCGTAGAGATCGCGGACGACGGTCTTGGGCGACAGGTCGTCCTCGCTGATCCACGGGTGCGAGCGGCGATAGGTCTCCAGGGCGGCCAGGAGCAGCTCCTCGAGCGGCTTGGGCCAGGTGACCTCCTCCAGCAGCTCCATGCGCTCGTCGTACTCGATGCCGTCCATCTTCATCTCGGCGACGGCCTCGCCACGCGCCTTGAACTGCTGGGCCATGAGCACGCCGCGCGGGTCGTCCAGGGTGGCCTCGATGATCGACAGCAGGTCGAGGGCATAGGTCGGGCTCTCGGGATCCAGCAGCTCGAACGCCGCCAGCGCGAAGGTCGACAGCGGCTGGTTGAGGGCGAATCCGCGCTGCAGGTCGTCGGTCAGCACCACCTGGCGACCGGTCTCGTCGGGCTCGTCGAGCTGGGCCACGACCCCCGCGTCGCGCAGCGACCGATAGATCTCGATCGCCCTGCGCTGCAGGCGAGCCCGGCGGCGGTCGTCCTCGTGGTTGTCCCGCAGCAGGTCCCGTATGACGGGGAAGGGGTCGCCCTCACGCTGGATCACGTTGAGCAGCATGGAGTGCGTGACCTGCATGCGGGACTGGAGCGCCTCCGGCTCGGCGGCGGTGATGCGGTCGAACTGGTCCTCGGTCCAGCTGACCTGACCCTCAGGAGCCTTCTTGCGCTGGACCTTTCGCTGCTTCTTGGGGTCGTCGCCAGCCTTGAGCAGGGCGCGGTGGTTGTCGATCACGTGGTCCGGCGCCTGGACGACGACGGTGCCCGCCGTGTCGTAGCCCGCGCGCCCGGCCCGCCCCGCGATCTGGTGGAACTCGCGCGCCTTGAGCAGCCGCTGACGGGTGCCGTCGAACTTGGTCAGGCCGGTCATGAGCACCGTCCGGATCGGGACGTTGATCCCGACGCCCAGGGTGTCGGTGCCGCAGATGACCTTGAGGAGCCCTTGCTGCGCAAGGGTCTCCACGAGGCGGCGGTACTTGGGGAGCATGCCGGCGTGGTGCACGCCGATGCCATGGCGGACGAGCCGCTGCAGCGTCGCCCCGAAGCCCTTGGCGAAGCGGAAACCCTTGAGCTCCGCGGCGATCGCCTGCTTCTCCTCCTTGGTGCACATGTTGACCGACATCAGCGCCTGGGCCCGCTCGAGGGCCGCCGCCTGGGTGAAGTGCACGACGTAGACCGGCGCCTCCTTGGCCAGCAGCAGGTCCTCGATCGTCTCGTGCACCGGGGTCAGGACCCACTTGTAGGACAACGGGATCGGCCGCGTGGCGCTCGAGACGACGGCGGTGTCGCGGCCCGTGCGGCGGGCCAGGTCCTCCTCGAAGAAGGACGTGTCGCCGAGCGTCGCGCTCATCAGCAGGAACTGCGCCTGGGGCAGGGTCAGCAGCGGCACCTGCCACGCCCAGCCGCGCTCGGGCTCGCTGTAGAAGTGGAACTCGTCCATCACGACCTGACCGATGTCGGCCCGATCCCCTTGGCGCAGAGCGATGTTGGCGAGCACCTCGGCCGTGCAGCAGATGATCGGGGCGTGCGAGTTGACCGCCGCGTCACCGGTCATCATGCCGACGTTCTCGGCGCCGAAGGCGTCGCACAGGGCGAAGAACTTCTCGCTCACCAGGGCCTTGATCGGCGCCGTGTAGTAGGTGCGCACGCCCTGGGCCAGGGCCATGAGGTGAGCCCCCAGCGCCACCATGGACTTCCCCGACCCCGTCGGCGTCGCCAGGATGACGTTGGCCCCCGTCGCCAGCTCCAGCAGCGCCTCGTCCTGCGCGGGGTACAGCTCGATCCCCCGCTCCAGCGTCCAGTCGACGAAGGTCGAGTAGACCGCGTCCGCGTCATAGGCGTCGGCGGTGCGGTCGGCAGTGGGCGGGAGCAGGTCGGTGAGCGTCATCGTGGACCCATCGTCCCAGATCGGACGGGCGCGACCCCCACGCGCGAGCGCCCGGCATACGGCCGGCACGGCACGACCACCGGGCGTGGCGGGGATCCGAGCAGGCTGCGCGACCACGGACCATCCGCCCTAGGCTGAGGTCGCACCGACCTCGACCTGGGAGCCCACGATGAAGTACGTCCCCAACAAGATCGTCCTCGTCGGCACGGGCGCCGTCGGCATGGCCTACGCCTATGCCCTGGTCAACCAGGGGATCTGCGAGGAGCTCGTGCTCATCGACCTCAACGAGGCCAAGTCGCGCGCCGACGTCCTCGACCTCAACCACGGCGAGGCCTGGGCCCCGAGCCCGGTGCAGGTGAGCTTCGGCAGCTATGCCGACTGCCAGGACGCCGCGATGGTCGTGATCTGCGCCGGCGCCGCCCAGAAGCCCGGCGAGACGCGGCTCGACATCGCCGACATCAACCTGCGGATCTTTCGCGAGATCGTGCAGCGCGTGACCGCGTCGGGCTTCGACGGGATCTATCTCGTTGCGACCAACCCGGTGGACGTGCTGACCTATGCCACCTGGCGGTTCAGCGGCCTGCCGCCCGAGCAGGTCATCGGCTCGGGCACGACGCTGGACACCGCGCGGCTGCGCTACCACCTCGGCGAGTTCTTCGAGGTGAGCACGTCCAACGTGCACGCCCTGATCATCGGCGAGCACGGCGACTCCGAGCTCCCCGCCTGGAGCGCGGCCTCGGTCGCCGGCCGCTCGATCAGCAAGCGGATCGCCGCCGACCCGGGGCTTCGCGACGAGCTCGACGCGATCTTCCAGCGCACCCGGGACGCGGCCTACCAGATCATCGACGCCAAGGGCTCGACCAGCTATGGCATCGGGATGTCCCTGGCCCGCATCACCCGCGCCATCCTCAAGAACGAGAAGTCCACCCTGCCCGTCAGCACGCTCCTGCGTGGCGAGTACGGCCACGAGGACGTCTGCGTCGGCGTCCCCGCGATCCTGAGCCGCGGCGGCGCCAAGCACGTCGTCGACCTGGACCTGGACGAGGAGGAGCAGGCGGCGTTCGACGCGAGCGTGGCGACGCTGCAAGGCTTCCGCGAGCGCGTCGACGCGCTCGCGACCTCTCTCGGGTAGCGCCCGCCTGCAGGGTTGGCCGCCAGGGCGATGCCGGGCCGAGCGGTATGCCGGGAGCGCCCGCCGCCTGGCGGTGGTCGGCGTGAGGGCGCGCGGTCCGGCATACGAGCACGTCCGCCACGATCCCGTCTCGGCGACTGCCCCGGTCTGCGTGGCCGCACTCCGTCTCCGGCGGCGCTCCCCGTCTCGAGCTGCAGCCGGAGACCGGAGCCGCTGGTCGAGACGGGAGACGCACCCCCAGACGGACGGCGCAGACCTACCGGGGGCCGGATCATCAGCCTGGCGAACGAAGCCCGGCCGATGCCCCTACCCCCGGCGGGATCATCAGCCTGGCGAACGAGGCCCGGCTGATGCCCCTACCCCCGGTGGGTCAGACGAGGAAGCGGTAGAAGGGGCTGTCGGGGTCGACGCGCTCCACCCGGATCGGGCTCTCCTCCAAGCGTTGCAGCAGCCCGCCGAGGTCCGACGGCCGCCCGAGCTCGATGCCCACCAGCGCAGGACCGATCTCGCGGTTGGAGCGCTTGACGTACTCGAACAGCGCGATGTCGTCGTCGGGCCCGAGCACCTCGTCGAGGAAACGCCGCAGGGCGCCCGGCTCCTGCGGGAAGTTCACCAGGAAGTAGTGCTTGCGGCCCTCGTACACCAGGGAGCGCTCCACGATCTCGCTGTAGCGCGAGACGTCGTTGTTGCCGCCCGACACGATCACCACCACCGACGAGCCCGGCTCCACGTGGACGATCTCCTCGCGGTCACCCCCACCGAGCGCCGCCGCCGCGAGCGCCCCGGCGGGCTCGGCGATGATCCCGTCGACCTGGTAGAGGTCGAGCATCTCGGTGCAGATCTTGCCCTCGGGCACCTGCACGAGCTCGGCGCGGCCGGCCTCGACGGCGTCGCGCGCGATCGGATAGGTGACGTCCCCCGCCCGGCGCACGGCCGCGCCGTCCACGAAGGAGTCGATGGCGGGCAGGGCGATCGGCTCGCCGGCCGAGAGGGCCGCGGCGAGGCACGCGGCACCGGAGGGCTCGACGCCGACGACGCGCGTCGACGGCGCGTGCTCGGCGACCCAGGTCAGGCAGCCCGCGAGCATGCCGCCGCCACCCACCGGCACGACCAGCACGTCGGGGGCGTGCCCCAGCTGCGCGACGATCTCGGGCACGACGGTGCCCTGGCCGACGAGGGTCCGCGGGTCGTCGAACGCCGGCACCAGGGTCGCCCCCGTGACCGTGGCCTCGACCGCCGCCGCACCCGCCGCCTCGTCGTAGGTGTCGCCCGTGACGACCAGCTCGACCGCGTCGCCGCCGAGGGCGAGCATCCGGTCGCGCTTCTGCCGGGGCGTGGTGCTGGGGACGAAGATCCTGGCCCGGATGCCGAGCCGGCGGCACGCGAAGGCGACGCCCTGACCGTGGTTGCCGGCGCTCGCGCAGATGACCCCGGCGGCCCGCTGCGCGGCGTCGAGCTGCGACACGAGGTTGTAGGCCCCGCGCAGCTTGTAGGACCGCACGGGCTGCAGGTCCTCGCGCTTGAGCCAGACTTCCGCGCCGGTGCGGTCGCTCAGCCGCTCGTTGCGCTGCAGCTCCGTGGTCCGGACGACGCCCGCGAGCCGTGCGGCCGCTGCCTCGACGGCGGCGGCGGAGACGACGGGCAGCGCGGTGGTCATGGGCTCACCATGGCGCGCGCCTCTCGTCAGGCGGACCACCATCCCGTATGCCGGAACCTCCGCCTCCCCCACGCTGTCACGCTTGGATAACGCCTCGCGCGTGCAGGTAGGCCACCTGGGGGAATGAGCGAGAAAGCCCCTGGCTTTGGGCAACCTCTGCGACCGACGCTACGTCTGCAAGGTGTGTGAGCGGACGAGGGGGAGGCTCACACGCACCGCGAGGCGGTGCTGACGGACTTGGGGGTCGTCAGCACCGCCTCGACGTGCGTCCGGGTCAGCCCTCAGGCGCCGGGCTTGAGGACCACCTTGATGCAGCCGTCCTGCTTCTTCTGGAAGGTCTCGTAGGCGCCGGGCGCCTCGTCCAGCGACAGTCGGTGGGTCGCGAGAGTCTCGGTGCCGAACACGTCCCCGTCCTGACGGACGAGCTCGAGCAGCTCGTCGGTCCACCGGCGGACGTTGCACTGGCCCATCCGGATCGTGAGGTTCTTGTCGAACATCATCAACATCGGCATGGGGTCGGCCGCCCCGCCATACACCCCGACGACCGAGACCGTGCCGCCCCGCCGCACCGCCTCGAAGCTGCCGTGCAGCGCCGCGAGCTGGTCGAAGCCCACCGTCTCGATCATCGGCTTGGCCAGCGCCTTGGGCAGCCGCGGCACGACGTCGAAGGCGGTCTTGCCGGCCGGGGAGCCGTGCGCCTCCATGCCGACGGCCTCGATGACCGAGTCGGCGCCCCGGCCGCCGGTCATCTCGCGGATGGCCTCGGCGGGGTCGTCCACCTCGCGCATGTCGACGGTCTCGACGCCGAAGCCGCGCGCCATCGCCAGCCGCTCGTCCACCCGGTCGACGCCGATCACGCGGCCGGCGCCGAGCTGCAGGGCGCTGCGGGTGGCGAGCTGGCCGACCGGGCCGAGGCCGTAGACCGCGACGGTCGAGCCCGGCTCGATGTCGGCGTACTTCGCGGCCTGCCACGCCGTGGGAAGGATGTCGGACAGGTAGAGGTAGCGCTCGTCGCTGCCCTCCTCGGGCACGACGACCGGGCCGTACTGGGCCTGCGGGACCCGGACGTACTCCGCCTGGCCGCCGGGGACGGCGCCATACATGCTCGTGAAGCCGAACAGCGCCGCTCCCTTGTCCTGGTCCTTGACCTGGGTGGTCTCGCACTGGGACTGCTTGCCGATCGAGCACATGAAGCAGTGGCCGCAGGAGATGTTGAACGGCACGACGACCCGGTCGCCCACCCTGAGCGAGCCAGCCTGGGAGCCGACCTCCTCGACGATCCCCATGAACTCGTGCCCGAGCACGTCACCGCGCTGGAGGAAGGGCGCCAGCACGCGGTAGAGGTGCAGGTCCGAGCCGCAGATGGCGGTGGACGTGACGCGGACAATGGCGTCGGTGGGCTGCTCGATCCGGGGGTCGGGCACCTCCTCGACCGCGACCTTCTCGACGCCCTGCCAGGTCAATGCCTTCACGATGGTGGTCCTTCCGCTTACGGGCCGAGCGACGGTGTGCCGGGGCCCTCCCCGGTGACGTACCCGCGGCGGATCGGCTGCAAACCCGTGGGACCGTTGTCACCGGCGACCCGCCGCAGACAGCCCTGCGGGGATAGCCCCGCCCCCCGACGGGTACGAGAGCACGGAGCCGGGCGCCAAGACGCGTGCACCCCCCGGCCAGGCATGTCACACCACGTCGCCCCGTCCCCCGGAGGCGACCGTCAAGGAGGACCGATGTCGCACGACACTTCTTACACGCCGCCCCTGGAGGAGCCCACGGACCCCCGCGGCCCGCTGCCCCCCACGCCCGACACGCGCGCCCCCGAGATGCGGACGGCCACCGGCGCCGAGGCCAGCAGGGACCCCAACGCCCGCGCCCAGCAGGGCGACTACCTGACCACCGCCGTGGGTCGGCGGGTCCCCGACACGGACCACTCGCTGCGCGCCGGCGACCGGGGCCCGACGCTCCTGCAGGACCACCACCTGCGGGAGAAGATCACGCACTTCGACCACGAGCGCATCCCGGAGCGTGTGGTCCACGCCCGCGGCACCGGCGCGCACGGCACCTTCACGGCCTACGGCTCCGCCGAGAGCATCACCCGCGCGGCCTTCCTCAAGAAGGGCGTCGAGACGCCGGTCTTCCTGCGCTTCTCCACGGTCCTCGGCTCGCGGGGCTCTGCGGACACCCCGCGCGACACCCGCGGCTTCGCCGTGAAGTTCTACACCTCCGAGGGCAACTTCGACCTCGTCGGCAACAACATCCCCGTCTTCTTCATCCAGGACGGCATCAAGTTCCCCGACATCGTCCACGCGGCCAAGCCCGAACCGGACCGTGAGATCCCGCAGGCCGCGAGCGCCCACGACACCTTCTGGGACTTCGTGTCGCTGCACACCGAGGCCCAGCACCACACGCTGTGGAACATGTCCGACCGGGGGCTGCCGCTGTCCCTGCGCACGATGGAGGGCTTCGGCGTCCACACCTTCCGCGTCATCGACGAGGCGGGCGCGACCAAGCTGGTCAAGTGGCACTGGAAGCCCAAGGCCGGCGTCCACTCCACCCTCTGGGAGGAGGCGCAGCTCATCATGGGCGGCGACCCCGACTTCCAGCGCCGCGACCTGTACGACGCCATCGAGGGCGGTCACCTCCCGCAGTGGGAGCTGGGCGTCCAGGTCTTCGACGACACCGAGGACCAGATGTTCTCCGGCATCGACCTGCTCGACCCCACCAAGCTGGTCCCCGAGGAGCTCGCCCCCGTGCAGCCGGTCGGCCTGCTGACCCTGGACGCCAACCCGACGAACTTCTTCGCCGAGGTCGAGCAGGTCATGTTCAACCCCGGCCACCTGGTGCCGGGCATCGACGTCGTCAACGACGCCCTCCTGCAGGCCCGCCTGTTCTCCTACGTGGACACGCAGATCACGCGCCTCGGCGGCCCGAACTTCCAGCAGCTGCCGATCAACCGCCCGCACGTCGATGTCAACGACAACCAGCGGGACGGATTCCACCAGCACGCCGTCCACGCGGGCGTCGCGCCCTACCGCCCCAACTCCCTCGGCGCGGGCAATCCCTTCCCCGCGCCCGCCGAGCAGGGCGGCTTCGTGGACCACCCCGCCGTCGTCGCGGCCTCGCAGACGGTCCGGGCGGTCCCGGCGTCGTTCGCGGACCACTACTCCCAGGCCCGGATGTTCTACCGCTCGATGACGCCGGTCGAGAAGGACCACATCGTCTCGGCCTACACCTTCGAGCTCGGCAAGTGCACGGTGCCGGTCGTCCGGGAGCGCCAGCTGCAGTGCCTGGCCAACATCGACGCCGACCTGTGCGCCGCGGTCGCCAAGGGCCTCGGCCTGCCGGCGCCCGAGGCCACGGAGAAGGTCGCCGACGTGGAGCCCAGCCCCGCCCTGTCCCAGGTCGGCAAGCCGTTCCCCGTCGACGGGCGCAAGGTCGGGATCGTGTGCGACGAGCAGAGCGACGACGCCACGGTCACGGCCCTGGTCAAGGCCGTGGAGAAGGCCTCGATGGTGCCCTTCGTCGTCGGCCCGCACGGCGGCCAGGTCGGGTCGGTCGAGGTCGACAAGACCTTTGCCACCGCCCGGTCGGTGGAGTTCGACGCCATCGTCCTGGCCGGGCAGATCGCCCCGGCGCCGGACGCCGTGCCGTCGTACGACGCCCGCAACGGCGACCAGGCCGCCCTGGGCACCCAGACCGACCCGCGCATCGCGCTGATGCTCGGCGAGGCCTTCCGCCACTGCAAGGCGATCGGCGCGGTCTCTGCGGAGGCGATCACCTCGGCGGGTCTGCCCGCCGACGCCAAGGGGGTCGTGGTGGCCGACGGCGCCGCGATCATCGACCAGGTGGCCGAGCTCCTGACGCTGCACCGCGTCTGGGACCGCTACCCGACCGTGTCGAAGTGACCGACGCTGTCGACGTGACCGCCGGTCGCGGCTGACGCGACAGGCACCGTCCGTGGGGCGGCTGGGCTCAGGTCCAGCCGCCCCACGCGGCTTCCAGGGGCGGTGGGTCGGTGACCGGCCGTATGCCGACCGCGGCCGACGACATCGCAGGGATGCCGTCATCGCCGCCGGCGCCGGTCTGCGAGCGGGGACGCGCGCGGTGGCGGGCGAGGTCCCGGGTACGGCGGACGACGACGAGCTCGGTGCTGACCGGCCCCCGGTCGACGAGCTCGGTGAGGGTGCCGTCCAGCTCCACGGGGACGAGCACGTCGACCTGCTCGCGGCAGCGCTGGAGCACCTCGCGGGACGGCTCGCCGCGGTGGACGCGCGGATCGGTGATCAGGGTCTGGTCGCCGCCTGATGGAGTGTTCGAGTCCCCATCCAGGTCGGCGTCCACGAGCCACACGCCGGCGTCCGTGCCGTCCAGGAGCGACGCCACGCACGTGGCCACGGCCGCAGGGCCCGCGTCACCCACCTGCAGGCGCACCACGACGCGGGGACAGTGCCAGACCAGGCGTGGGTCGCGGGCCAGCGGGTCGGTGAGGACCCGGGCGAGGCGCAGGGTCTCGAGGTCCTTGGTGCGGCGGCGGTCCTCGTCGTCGCGCCCCGCGAAGTCCGGTCCGTCGTGCCACGCCACGGCGTCGGGGACGTGCCGCAGGTCCGCGCCGGCCAGCCAGCAGCGGTGCGCGAGGTCCCAGTCCTCGCCGCCGTAGCCCACGAACGACGGGTCGAACCCCCCTGCGGCGTCGTAGAGCTCGCGCGGCAGGGCCATCACGGCGCTGATGACGAAGCGGTAGGACCGGTCGTCCGCGTCGCGCAGGTCGTCGCTGGCGGCGTAGGCCTCGCGGAGCCACGCCGGCTCCGGCAGCGCCGGCAGCCCGGGCTGCACGGATGCGCCGCGGCCGACAGCGCCGGCGCCGAGCCGGTCGACCACGTCGGCAGGCGACAGCCCCGACAGGTCGGTGTGCCGACGCCGTCCCACCGCCAGCGTCCCGCACGGCCCCTCCCCTGACCGCACCGCGCCGACTAGCCGGGCGAGGTAGTCCGGGGTCGGGAGCGTGTCGCCGTCGAGGAAGGCGAGGATTCGCCCGGTCGAGCCGGTGGCCCCGAGGTGCCGGGCCGCCGAGGCCCGGAACCCCGCGTCGGGCTGACGCACGAGGCGCACGGCATACGGCTGGTCGGTCAGCACCGGCGGCTGGGGCGACCCGTCGTCGGCCACGACCACCTCGAACGACCCGGTGGGGAGCGTCTGGCGGGCGAGGGCGGCGAGCAGCAGGTCGAGCCCGCGCTGGTCGTCGTAGTAGGGCACGACCACGCTGATCTCGGGACGCGTCGCCCAGTCGGCGAACGTGTCGGAGTACGACCGAGCAGCCTCGTCGCGATCGGGCCCGAGCACGACCTCGGGTCCCAACCAGGTGAGCGTGGGGTCCTCCAGCGCCTGTCCGACGGCGACGTGGAGGTCGTCGTAGACGAGCAGGGCGCCGGGACAGCGCGCCTCCAGCTCCTCGACGTAGCGCGACCGCGGCACGAGGGGGCGACGGCCTGCCGTGAGCCAGGTGTTGATCGATCCCGAGGCCGACAGGTGGCGGTGCGGCGCGACGGGGACCGCGACCGCCCGCAGCGCCTCGACCAGATCCTCGTCGGGCACGAATCCCGTGATGCGGCAGTCGCGCCCGAGCTCCGCGGCCCGCGTCTGCAGAGCGTCCACCAGGTCCTCGTGGCCCGGGGACGGCCGCCCCAGGCAGACCAGGCCCACGTCGGCGGGCTGGGCGGCGAGCGCCTCGAGCGCCTCCTCGTGGCCCTTGCCGGGATAGAGGAAGCCGAGGACGCCGACCTCGCGACGGCCGGGGGCGATCGGGCCCGCGTCCGAGGGCCCGGGTGTCGGGGCGGGTGTCGGGGCGGCTGGCGGGAGAGGTTCGGCCGGCGGGTCGATGGGGAGCGGTATGACGACCCGCGGCCGCGCCGTCACGAGCCCCGGCCGACCGGCGAGGCGCAGGGCGTCGTCCAGCAGCGCCGACTCGTGGTGGCTGCTCACGACGACGCCCCGGGAGGCGGCGACGATATCGGCATACGCCCCGGCCCGGCGCTCGTGGGCCCCCGGTCCGTCCGAGGGTTGCGGCACGTCGTGCAGGGTGACGGTCAACGGCCACCGCTCGGCGACGGGCACGAGCCGAGCAGCCGCCTCGGGCGCGGACCGGCCCAGCAGGCGGTCGGTGACGTGCACGTGGACCGGGGTGCCCGGGCCGTGGCCGGCCTCGACGAGGGCGGCGGCGAGGTCTGCCGTCACCCCGTCGAGGACGCGCACGACCGGCTGGTCGCGCAGGGAGACCGTGCCGTGCAGCTCGAGGGCGCAGCGCGTCACGCCGTGCTCGGGCGGCCCGACGACGAGGTGGATCAGAGACACGCGAGACGCGCGAGACACCGGAGACACAGGGACGGGCCGAGTCACCTCAGGCCCAGCAGCCGCGCGGTGCCGGCGTGGCGCTCGAGGGTGAGGCGGACGATGTCGGGGTGGTCGGCCAGCCAGGCCAGCTGGACCTCGCGGACCTCGTCGTCGGGCACGTGCTCGCCGCGCCTGGTCCAGCCGGTGCGGGGCTCGGCGTCCAGGTCGAGGGCGTCGACCACGCGGGGGTCCAGCGGCGCGAAGAGCTCGGACAGCAGGGTCCGGCCGGGGTCCTGCGCGTCCACGGGGAGGCCCAGCTGCTCCTGCACCCGCCGGGCGAGGGCCACGAGCAGGGTGTTGCCGGGGTGGTTGACGACGTGGCAGGCGTCGGCGCCGGCCTCGAGCAGCACGTCCGACACCCGCACGGTGCCGGCGGCGTCCTCGCGGCGGCGCAGCTCCGCGACGGACGCGCGAGAGATCTCGCGGATGCCGTCGGCGTCCAGCCGGTCCGGTGGCCGCGTGCCGTCGGCGGCCTCGAGGACGGTCCTCAGGTCGTGGTACGGAACGCCGGGCGGGTCACCGCTCTCGGGCGTGCGGACGAGCACCTGCCAGGGATAGAGCCCGGCGTAGAAGCTGACGGGGATCCGCACGACCTGCGCCCCGGGTGCCAGCGCCTGCGCGACCTGGGCGGTGCCGAGCGGCATACCGCGGTAGTCGTCCTTGATCGGCTGCCCCACGAGCACGTCGGTGCGCTCCAGCAGCAGACCCAGGTGCACCACGTCGTCCTCGGTCATCTCGAAGACGGGCGGGACGCGCACGGACCGGACGCCGCGGGACGGTGATCCGTTGAGCAGGACGCGCACGGCCTCGGCCTGGCAGTTGCCCAGGACGACCACCAGCGGGCCGTCCCCCTCGGGCAGGGCGTCGACCCCGTAGAACGCGCCGTAGTGCCGCACCCGGCCGTCGCTGTCGTCCACGCGCGGACGAATGGAAGCGCTGGTCATGGGGTAACCGTACGCAGGTAAGCCAGTAAGTGGAGCCTTGAGACCGTGGGCCCCGACCGCGTGATCGACGAAGGCCGAGGTGCGTCCTGTGATCCGTGTCGCGAGCGTCCCCAGCGCACACCCGTATGTCGACCGCCTGCTGCCCCGTGCCATCGGCACGGACGGCGCGGGCGGCGACCGAGCGGTGCGTCTCGAGGACCCGCCACCCCCTGGCCGGACGGCCGGCGACGGCGTGTGGTGGCCCCCGATGGTGCTCGACCCCGTGTGGCTGGTCGCGCACGCCGACGAGGTGGACGTGGTGCACGTGCACTTCGGGTTCGAGTCCTCCACGACCGCCCAGCTGACGCTGTGGGTCCAGGAGCTCCGGCGGGCCGGCATCCCGCTCGTCGTGACCGTGCACGACCTCGCCAACCCGCACCTGAGCGACCAGCAGGCCCACCTCGACGCGCTCGGGGTGCTCGTCCCGGCCGCCGCCGAGGTCATCACGCTGACGCCCGGCGTGGCCGCGGTGATCCGCGAGCGGTGGGGCCGCGAGGCGGTCGTCCTGCCCCACCCCCAGATCGCCGACGACGCCTGGGTCCGTCGCTCCGACACGTCACGCTGCAACCGCCAGCGCGGGCTGCGGGTGGGTGTGCCGCTCGGGGCCGTCCGCGCCAACGTCGACCCCACCTCCTGGCTCGCACCCCTGGCCGCGACGGTCGGGGAGCTCGGCGGCACGCTGGTCGTCACGGTCAACGACGAGGTGCTGCGCAGCGACGACGCCCGCCGGCTGGACGTCCTCGCCGCCGTCGAGGGCCTGGCCTCGGCCGTGGCGTGCGTCGACCTGCGGGTGCGCCCGCGGCTGGACGACGACGCCCTGGCCGCGTGGATCGCCGGGACCGACGTGGTCGTCCTGCCCTATGCCCACGGCACGCACTCCGGCTGGCTGGAGCTGTGCTGGGACCTCGGCGCCTCGTGCCTGTCGCCCGCGGTGGGGCACTACGCCGAGCAGCACGACGACGTGGGCTTCCACGCGGAGTTCGACGAGCCCGAGGCGGTCGGGACGGCGCTGCAGCACCTCGTCGCGGACCGCACGCGCGCCGGGGGTGAGCCGTGGCAGGTGCCCTGGGGCGACGCCGCCGAGCGGCTGGCCCGCCGGTCGTCGGCCGACGAGCACGCGCGGCGGGTGCACGAGGAGGTCTACGACCGGGTGCTCGGTGCAGGTGCGGCGCCTGGCGCCGCGACCGTCGAGCAGGTCGACCGCGTGTCGCAGGTCGATCGTCCGGCCGACGCGCGGGCGGAGCGTCTCGGCGACTCCCTCGGTCACTCCGTGCGGGAGGGCCTGAGATCCCTCACCTCTGCCCTGCACAACCCCTGCGCCGGGTCCACGCGGGTCACGGCCGGCACCTCGCCCCCCGACGTGGTCGACGGATCCCCCGGTCCAGGGAGTCCGAGCCGCTGGCGGGACCCGGTCGGGTCCACGAGGGTCCCCGTCGGGGCCACCCGCGTCGTCGCGGGCAGCTGGTGAAGCCCCGCCTCCGCGTCGTCGTCATCGCCCCGCACCGCCACCGCATCCGCGAGCCGTTCGCGGGCGGGCTCGAGGCGCACGTGTGGCACCTGGTGCGACGACTGCGAGACCTGGGCCACGAGGTGATCCTCGCGGCGGCCGAGGGGTCGGACGGCGTCGAGCCGGGCCTGGCCTTCCCCCGGCGACCGTGGCGTGCCTCCCCCGCGGCGGCGCGTGACGTCTCGATGCCCGCACCCGAGTTCATGGCCGAGCACCACGCCTACCTCGGCGTCATGCTCGCGCTCGCCGAGGGTCGCTACGGCGACGTCGACGTGGTGCACAACCACTCGCTGCACCACCTGCCGGTGGCCATGGCGGGTGCCCTGCCGACGCCCATGCTGACGACCCTGCACACCCCGCCGACCCCGTGGCTCGAGTCGGCCGTCATGCTCGCCGACCCGCAGCACGGCAGCCGGTTCGCCGCCGTCAGCGGCTTCACCGCGGACGCGTGGTCGGTCCTGCCCGAGCGGCCGAGGGTCGTGCACAACGGCGTCGACCTCGACGAGTGGCCGCTCGGTGAGGGCGGCGACTGGCTGGTGTGGTCCGGCCGGCTCGTGCCCGAGAAGTGCCCGCACCTCGCGATCGACGCAGCCCGCCTGGCCGGCATGCCGCTCCGGGTCGCGGGCCCGCTCAGCGACCGTGAGTACTTCGCCCGCGAGATCGCGCCACGCCTCGGCCCGGACGTGCAGTACGTCGGGCACCTGGCCCACAACGACCTCGCCGCCCTCGTCGGGTCCAGCGCCGCGGCGCTCGTGACGCCGTGCTGGGACGAGCCGTTCGGTCTCGTGGTGGCCGAGTCCCTGGCCTGCGGCACGCCTGTTGCGGCGTTCCGCCGAGGGGGGATCCCCGAGGTCGTCGCCACGCCGGAGTGCGGCTCGCTGGTGGACCCCGAGGACGTCGAGGCCCTCGCCGCGGCCCTCCCCCGGGTCGTCGCGCTGGACCGGCACACCGTGCGTGAGCACGCGCGCTCGTCCCTGTCGGTCGAGCGGATGGTCGCCGACTACCTCGACGTCTATCGCGAGCTGGCCCGCGGCGACGCTCCCCGCCCGGGCGACCGGCGGTCGGCCCGGGACGTCGTGCGCCGGCTGCAGGTCGGCGCATGATCGGCTGGTACGTCCATCACCAGGGCCGCGGTCACCTGCACCGGGCTCGGGCCATCACCGCACACCTGGACGAGGACGTCACCGTGCTGTCCACGCTGCCCCGGGAGGACTGGGCGGCCGACTGGCTCGAGCTGCCGCGGGACGACGTCGAGGGCCGCACCGACGCGAGCCCCGGCGGTCGGCTGCACTACGCCCCGGTCGACAACCTCGGCCACACCGAGCGCCTGGCCGCGATCGCCTCGTGGGTGACGCGCGTGCGCCCGCGGCTCGTCGTCGTGGACGTGTCGGTGGAGGTCACGGTGCTCGTGCGGACGCTCGGGATCCCGGTCGTCGTGATGGCCATGCCCGGCGACCGCGACGACGCCCCGCACGAGCTCGGCCACGACCTGGCCCGGGCGATCGTCGCGCCGTGGCCCGGCGAGCTCTACCAACCCGGCTACCTGCGACGACGCGCCGACAAGGTCACGTATGCCGGGGGCATCTCCCGCCACGCGGGCCGCCCTCTCCCGGCCCCTCCCACTGCCACTGCCTCCCCGGCAACCACGGCGGCCACGGCGCCCCGTCATGATGGCCCACGGCGGGTGCTCCTGCTCGGCGGCGCGGGTGGCAGCCGCCTCGGCCCCGCCGACCTGGACGCGGCACGTGCGGCGACCCCCGGCTGGCAGTGGACGGTCGCGGGTCCCCTCGGCGAGTGGCACGCCGACGTCCTGCCCCTGCTCGTGTCGACGGACGTGGCGGTGATCGCCGCCGGGCAGAACTCCGTCGCCGACGTCGCCGTCGCGGGCTGCCGGGCCGTCGTCGTCGCCGAGGACCGGCCGTTCGACGAGCAGCGAGCCACCGCAGGCGTGCTCGCGCAGCACGGCCTCGCCGTCGTACGCGACACGTGGCCGACCGACTGGGCCGCCGTCCTCGACGAGGCGATGGCCCTGGACCCCGCGTGGGAGCGCTGGCGCACCGACGGCGCCGCCGCCCGGGCCGCCCAGGCCATCCAGGCCGCCGCCGACGGGGTGGTCGCGCGATGAGGGCGGTCGCGCCATGAGGGTGGTCGTCGTGACGATCGCCGCGGGGCGTCATACGCACCTGGCCGCGCAGCGCGCCCACCTCGCGGCCCTCCCGACCCCGCCCGAGCACGTCGTCGTCGCCATGGGCGACCCGCAGATCGCCGACGTGGTGGGCGAGGCGGCCGGCGTGCACGTCGTCGAGGTGCCGGCACCGCCCGGGCACCTGCCGCTCGCGC
>NZ_DCYC01000075.1:3346-29778 GCF_002330965.1 Arsenicicoccus sp. UBA2120 | reverse complement strand
CCTGGTGGACGGATATGCCTCCGCCGCAAGCAGGCTCGGGGACGCGCTCCTGTGCGGACCGGTGACCTACCTGCCCGCCGAGGCAGGCTCCCCCGCCCCCGACCAGCTGGACCGCTGGACCTCCCCGCACGCGGCCCGGCCGGCCCCGGGCGACGGCGAGCTGGTGCGGGGCGGCGACCACCGGCTGTTCTGGTCGCTGTCGTTCGCCTGCACCCCCGCCACGTGGCGCCGGCTCGGCGGGTTCTGCACCGACTACGACGGCTACGGCGGCGAGGACACCGACCTCGGCATGGTCGCGCGGCGCGAGGGCGTCGACCTGGTGTGGGTCGGGGGCGCCCACGCCTATCACCAGCACCACCCGGTCTCGAGCCCGCCCGTCGAGCACCTCGACGACATCCTGCGCAACGCCGCGACCTACCACCGGCGCTGGGGCGAGTGGCCCATGGAGGGCTGGCTGCGGGCCTTCGCCGAGCGAGGGCTCGCGACCTACGACGGCAGCGCCTGGCGACGGGTCGACGGCGCCCAGGAGGCCTCATCGTGACCGGGCATCTCTCTGGCGCAACGGATTTCGAGGATCGCTACCGCGAGGACCCGGACCCCTTCGGCGTCCGCGCCAGCTGGTACGAACGCCGCAAGATCCAGGTCGTCGTCGCCTCGCTCACCCGCGAGCGCTATGCCCACGCCTGGGACCTCGCCTGCGGCACAGGCGATCTCGCGCTCGCCCTCACCGCCCGGTGCGCCCGAGTCACCGCCACCGACGCGGCCCCCACCGCCGTCGAGCTGACCCGAGACCTGTTGCGCGACAAGGACGCCGACGTCTCGGTCAGCGCGCTCCCTGCTCGTGCCGTGCCGGCCGGGTCCTGCGACCTGGTCGTCGCGTCGGAGGTCCTGTACTACCTCGACGAGGCCTCCCGGCAGGCGACCTACGACGCCATGCTGGTCGCTGCCGAGAGCGAGTCCGGTTGCGACACACCCGATCACGCAGCTGAGGTGGTCGCCGTCCACTGGCGGCACCACCCGCACGACGCCCACCTGTCCGGGGCGGACGTCACCGCCGAGCTCGACGCCCGCCTCACCGCGGCCGGGTGGGAGCGCGCGGTGCGGCACGAGGACACCGACTTCGTCGCCGGGCACTGGATCGGCCGGCCCACCCCCACCGAGGAGACCACGTGACCACCGCCGACGAGCCGCTCAGCACGCTGGCGCCGTTCCCCGCCGCGCTGCCCGACGCGACGCTGCCCGCCCTCGTCGCCTCGCACGACTGGGCCTGCCTCGACTGGCCGGCGCTGCTGCGCGCGCTGCTGGCGGTGGGCCGCACCTCGATCCCCCTGGGCCGCCTCACCGAGGGGCACGTCGACGCCGTGCGGATCCTCGCGCAGGCGGGACGAGAGCCTCACGGTGGTGCGACATACGGCGTCTGGGCCTCTCGCTCGCACGCCACCGGCGTCCGAGCGACGCCGGTGGACGGTGGCTGGGTGCTCGACGGGACGCTGCGGTTCGCGTCGGGCGTGGGCCTCATCGAGCGCGCCCTGCTGCCGGTGTGGCTCGACGAGGAGCGATCCGTCCTGCTCGACCTCGACGTGAGCACGTGGCAGGGCGACGAGGACTCGTGGCGGACGCCCGCGATGATCGACTCCCGCTCCCTGACCGTCCCCGTCGAGGGCGTCGGGGCGACCACGGACGCGCAGGTCGGCGACGAGGGCTTCTACCTCGGGCGTCCCGGCTTCTTCCCCGGCGGGGTCGGCGTGGCCGCGGTCTGGGCCGGTGGCGCGGCACGCGTCGCAGACCTCACGGCGCGCGCGACGGCGGGTGCCCCGCCTGCCCCGGCAGTGACCGCGCGCTGGGGCCGCATCCGAACCGAGCTCGCCTGTGCCGCAGCGCTGCTCGACACGGCGGGTCGAGTGCTGGCGTCGTCGGAGCCAGACCTCGGGTCGTCCTCGACGTCGTCCTCGGCGTCGTCCTCCGAGGCATCCCCGGCGCGCGGAGCCGGCGGACGTGGCCAGGAGCTGTCGACCGAGGTGCGGGCCGGCGTGGCCGCCGCCTCCCGCGCGGTGCTCGAGGAGTGCCGCGTCCTCGCCGGCCCCGCGGGGATGGCCTTCGACGGCGACCTGGCGCAGGCGCTGGCGGACCTCGACCTCTACGTCGCGCAGCAGAACCGCGACGCCGACCAGGGCTACCTCGGTGGGCTCGTCCGCTGACCTGGCCGCCCCTCCCGCCCTGCTCGTCGTCCTCCCCGCCCACGACGAGGCACGGCGGCTGCCCGCGGCCCTGTCCTCCGTCGGTCGGGCGCTGGCCGGGTGGCCCGGACCGTCGCGGGTGGTCGTCAACGCCCACCGCTGCACCGACGGCACGGCGGCCGTGGCTCGCGTCGCGCTGCGGCCGGACGGCCCCCTGTCCGGCCTCGTGGTCGAGGACGCCACGTCCGTCACGGTCGGCGAGGTCCGCGACCGTGGCGTCCGCGCCGCGCTGGAGCGCTGGCCCCTCGCCCCGGGCAGCACCTGGCTGCTCAGCACCGACGCCGACTCCGTCGTGCCTGCCGGCTGGGTCAGGTCCCTCCTCGACGTCGCCGTCTCCCGCTCGGCGGTGGCGGTCGCCGGCATGGTCGAGCTGACCGACTGGACGGCGACGCCCGAGGCGCGGGCGGCCTACGACAGCATCGTCCGGTCCGGCATCACCGGCCCCGACACCCACGAGCACGCGTATGCCGCGAACCTCGCCATCCGCCTCGACGCCTATCTCGCGGTCGGCGGCTTCCCGGCCGTCGCGCACGGCGAGGAGACCGCGCTGCTGGCCGCCCTGGCCGCCGCGGGCTGGCCCGTCACGAGCACCCGCGCCTCGGTCGTCCGCACGTCAGGTCGCATGCCCGGTCGCGCCCGCGAGGGGCTCGGGCACCTGCTCCAGCAGCTCACCCACCCCTGACCCGGCCCGGTCGGTCGGTCGCGGCCGCTGCCTCACTCCGCCCGTCCTCCGCCCGTCCTCCACCCGCCGTCTCGGCGTGCGTCCTCCGTCTCGGCGACCATCTCCCGTCTTGTGCGGCAGCCCGAGACGGGGAGCGGCAGCCGAGACGGGGAGCGGCAGCCGAGACGGGGAGCGGCAGCCGAGACGGGGAACGGCAGCCGAGACGTCGGCGGCAGGCCCAGACGGGCGGTGCCGCCATACGAGCAGGCCGCGGACCGGCCGCACACCGACCGGTCTGGGACACATCGACCGGCCTGGGGCACATCGACCGGCCTTCGACACGTCGACCCACCCTCGACACATCCGCCTGGCGGGCGAAGGCGGGTGGATGTGACTACCTGAGGTAGGTCGGGGGTTTGTTCCATCGTGGAAGTGGTATGGCGAAGGTCATGAGCAGCGCAGCCCAGACCGTCATGTCCCCGACGACCGACTCCGCCCGCGACCTCATGGGCGGGCAGCAGCCGGTCGCCCTCGTGGCCGGCGCCTCCCGCGGCCTCGGCCTGCTGGTGGCCCACGAGCTGGGCCGCCGCGGCTTCCGCGTGGCGATCTGCGCCCGTAACCAGGACGAGCTCGACGACGCCCGCGCGCAGCTGACGGCCGAGGGCGCCGACGCGCACACCTATGTCTGCGACGTCACCGACCACGAGCGCGTCGAGCAGATGATCGCCGAGGTCGAGCGCGAGGTCGGCCCGATCACGGTGGCCATGCACGTCGCCGGGATCATCCAGGTCGGGCCGCTCGAGGCCACCGACCGCAGCCACTTCGAGCAGGCGATCGACGTCATGCTCTGGGGTCCGATCAACCTCTCCCTCGCCGTGCTCCCGGCGATGCGCGCCCGCCGCCGCGGTCGCATCGGCGTCGTCACCTCCATCGGCGGCAAGATCAGCGTGCCGCACCTGCTGCCCTACAGCACGGCCAAGTTCGGGGCGGTGGGCTTCACCGAGGGGCTGCACGCCGAGCTGGCCGGCACCGGCGTCACCGCGACCGCGATCGTCCCCGGCCTCATGCGCACGGGCTCGCACCTGCAGGCGCAGTTCATCGGGGACCAGGCCAAGGAGTACGCCTGGTTCGCGCCCGGCGCCTCCCTGCCGCTGGTGTCGATGAGCGCCGAGCGCGCCGCCGCGCAGATGGTCGACGCGACCCTCGCCGGCGACCCCGTCGCCCTGCTCTCCCCGCTCAGCAAGGTCGGCGCGCGCGTCGCCGGGCTCCTGCCCTCCACCACGGTCCGCGCGCTCGGTCTCATGTCCCGCATCCTCCCGTCGGGCACGGGCGACGGCGAGACGATCACCGGCCACGAGGCGCGCCGCCGCCTCAGCAACCCCGTGGTCGAGGTCCTCACCACGCTCGGCACGCGCGCGGCCCACCGCAACAACGAGCACCACCGCGCATGACCCTGCCGTATGCCGACCTGGTCGCCGCCTCGCACGCCGTGGCGGCGACGAGGTCCCGCACGGCCAAGACGACCCTGCTCGCCGAGGTCCTGCGTCGCGCCGACCCCGAGGAGGTCGGCGTCGTGGCCGCGCACCTCGCCGGCGTGCTGCCGCAGGGCCGCGTCGGCGTCGGCTACCGCGCGATCAGCACCCCGCCGTCTCCGGCGGCCGAGGCCAGCCTGACCGTGCAGGACGTCGACCGCGCGGCCACGCAGCTCGCCGGCCTGTCCGGGGCCGGGTCCGCGGCCGCCCGCGCGCAGGCCCTCACCACGCTGCTCGAGACGGCGACCGCCGACGAGCAGGAGTTCCTGCGAGCGCTGCTCGTCGGCGAGCTGCGGCATGGCGCGCAGGACGGATCGCTCGTGGCGGCCGTCGCGGCGGCATACGACCTCCCCGAGGCCGTGGTGCGCCGGGGCGCCATGATGGCCGGCCACCTGGGTCCGGTGGCCGAGGCCGCCGCCACGGGTGGTGCGGAGGCCGTCGAGGCGATCGGGCTCGAGGTCGGGCGCCCGGTGCGGCCCATGCTGGCCGGGTCGGCGCCCAGCGTCCCCGAGGCCTTCGACGAGACCGGCGGCGAGCGCGTCGTCCAGTGCAAGCTCGACGGCATCCGCATCCAGGTGCACCGGGACGGCGACGACATCCGCGTCTACACCCGCAGCCTGGACGACATCACCGGCCGCGTGCCCGAGGTCGTCGAGGTCGCGCGCTCGCTCGACGTGCGACGGGTCGTGCTCGACGGCGAGGCGATCGCGCTGCGCCCCGACGGGCGTCCCCACCCCTTCCAGGTCACCGGCGCCCGGACCGCCTCCTCCGCCGACGTCGAGGCGCTGCGGGAGCGGACCCCGCTGACCGCCTACCTGTTCGACGTGCTGCACCTCGACGGGATCGACCTCGTCGACGAGCCGCAGCACGAGCGGGACGCGACCCTGCGGCGCATCGCCCCCGACCACCTCGTCCCCTCCCTCCTGACGGGTGACGGGGAGGCGGCCACCGCGTTCTTCGCCGACCTGGTCGCCGCCGGGCACGAGGGGGTCGTGGTCAAGGACCCCGAGACCCGGTATGCCGCCGGCCGCCGCGGCAGCGGGTGGATCAAGGTCAAGCCGCGGCACACCTTCGACCTGGTGGTGCTCGCCGTGGAGTGTGGCAGCGGGCGACGCTCCGGGCTGCTGAGCAACATCCACCTCGGCGCGCGCGACACCGAGGCCGGTGGGTTCGTCATGCTCGGCAAGACCTTCAAGGGCATGACCGACGAGATGCTCGCCTGGCAGACCGAGCGCTTCCTGGCTCTCGAGACCTCCCGGTCGGGCCACGTGGTGCACGTGCGCCCCGAGCAGGTCGTCGAGATCGCGATCGACGGGGTGCAGACCTCCCGGCGCTACCCGGCGGGGATGGCCCTGCGGTTCGCGCGGGTGCTGCGCTACCGCGACGACAAGACCGCCGCCGAGGCCGACACCGTCGACGCGGTCCGGGCGCTGTACGAGCGGGGCTCGTCATGACCGCCCGGCGATCGCCGAGCCCGCTGCAGGTGCTCCGCACGGTGGGGTCTGCGGCTGGTGGGCTGGGCCTCGCGGCCGGGCTGGGCGCCGTGGCGGTGGTGCGGCGGGACAAGCCGCTGCACGCCTACGGCCGGGTGGGGACGGGCACGCTCACGGCGCTGGGCGAGGGGCCCGCGTCGGGCGTCCCGCTCCTCGACCACCCCGGACGGCACCGGTGCACGGTGCGGTCGTCGCGCGCCATGTCGCTCGCCCACCACGGCCCCGACGTCATGGGCGTGGCGCTGCGGATCGAGGGCGCGGCCGACGACGGCGGCCCCGCCGACCTGCTCCTCGCGTCGACCGGCACCGGCGCTCTGACCCGGTGGCTGCTGACGGTGCACCTGCACGAGGCGGGCGGCCCGCTCACCACCCTGCTCCCCCAGCTCGGCTCCCGCGGCGCCGTGTGGCTACGGCTCGACCCGGCGGGCCGGTCGGCATACGACCTGTCCTGGTCGGGCACGCACGACCACTGGCACCGCGTCGGTCAGCTCGAGCTCGACGGACCGTGGGGCGAGGACCGACCGCTGCGGTTCGCGCCCGTCGACCGGCCCCTCGCCGGGCTGCGACCACCGACCTGGGTGCGGGTGCTGCGGCGCCCGGCCTACCAGGCGGCGCAGGACCTGACCGATCCCGCCACCCGCCCGACCAACCGATCACACCGATGAAACCGACGCAGAGGAGAAGCACATGACCGACGAGCAGCACGAGAAGGTCGCCGAGATCATCAAGAGCACCCGCATCGCGATGATGACCCAGGCCGACGCGACCGGCCGCCTGGTGTCCCGCCCGATGGCGACGCAGGACGTCGACTTCACGGGCACCGTGTGGTTCATCGCCGAGCGCAACACCGAGAAGGTCCGCGACCTGCAGGCCAACCCGCAGGTCAACCTCGCGTATGCCGGCAACGGCTCGTGGGTGTCCCTGTCCGGCACGGCCCGCGTCGTCGACGACCGCGCCAAGCTCGAGGAGCTATGGGGCACGTTCACCGGCGCGTGGATGGAGGGCGGTCCGGAGAACCCCGAGAACATCCTGATCGAGGTCACGGGGGACACCGCGGAGTACTGGGACGCGCCCGGTGGCAGCAAGGTCGTCCAGCTCGCCAACCTGGTCAAGTCCGCCGTGACGGGCAAGCGCGTCGAGGGTGACAACGAGACGGTCGACCTCTGACGGTCCCACGCCTCACCCGCCCGGCGTGACCGGCCGAGCGGCTCCACCGATCCAGACAGCAAGGAGAGACAGATGAGCGAGAACCCCAACGAGGTCCAGGCGGCCAAGGACGAGGCCGTCGACAACGTCGTGGAGCGCGTCGAGTCCTGGCAGGAGGGCGCCGAGGAGCAGACCGTGGCGCAGGAGCTGCGCGAGGGCTTCGACGAGGCGGGGGTGGACGTGGCCGAGGCCGACGTCGACCAGCTCGCCGAGCAGATCCACGAGGACGGCAAGGCCGACACCGGCTCGGTCGACCCGTCCTGACCTACCTCAGGTCGTCACGTCCGCTTGGGTTCGCACCCCAGGCGGACGTGACGACCTCAGGCGGATCCCCGGAAGGAGGAGCCACCCCGTGACCAGCGTGCTGTGGCTGCGCCGCGACCTGCGGCTGCACGACCACCCCGCCCTGATGGCCGCGACCGAGGACGGCTCCGTGCTGCCCCTGGTGGTCGTCGACCCCGCCCTCGACCGGGCCGGCGGGCCGCGCCGCGACGCCTATCTCGGCGCGGTCCGGGCGCTGCGGGAGGCCACCGACGGTGCCCTCGTGGTCCGACGCGGACGCCCCGAGCAGGTCGTGCCGGCCGTCGCCGCCGAGGTGGGGGCGCGTCGGGTGCACGTGTCGGCCGAGGCCACGCCCTACGGCCGGCGCCGGGACGAGCAGGTGCGCGCCGCCCTCGAGTCCGCCGACGTGGCGATGGTCGCCAGGGGATGCCCGTATGCCGTCGGCCCCGGCACCCTCACGACCGGCTCGGGCACGCCGTACAAGGTGTTCACGCCGTTCTCGCGGGCCTGGCGCGACCACGGCTGGCCGGCCCCCGCCCCCGTCCCGACGGACCTGCACTGGCACGCCGACGTGGACTCCGACCCCCTGCCGGACGTCGAGCCGATGCACCCGGTCGGCGAGGACGCGGCGCGGGCGGCCTGGGCGGACTTCCTCGACGGCCCGCTCGAGACCTATGGCGAGGACCGCGACCGCCCCGACCTGGACGGCACCTCGCGGATGTCGATGCACCTCAAGCACGGCACCATCCACCCGCGCACGCTGCTGCACGACCTCGCGAGGCACCCTGCAGCACAGGGCGACTCGGCGCAGCGCTATGTCAACGAGCTGTGCTGGCGCGAGTTCTACGCGGACGTGCTGTGGCAGCGGCCCGACTCCGCCTGGGGCGACCTGCGCCGGGAGCTGTCGTCGATGCCGTATGCCGACCCCGCCACCGACGAGGACGCCGCCGGGCTCCTGGACGCGTGGCGCGCGGGGCGGACCGGCTATCCCATGGTGGACGCCGGGATGCGCCAGCTCGCACGCGAAGGCTGGATGCACAACCGGCTTCGCATGGTCACGGCGTCCTTTCTGGTCAAGGACCTGCACATCTGGTGGCCCCACGGCGCCCGCCACTTCCTGGACCTGCTGGTCGACGGCGACCTCGCCTCCAACAACCACGGCTGGCAGTGGGCGGCGGGCACCGGCACCGACGCCGCCCCCTACTTCCGGGTGTTCAACCCGGTCGAGCAGGGCAAGCGCTGGGACCCGCAGGGCGACTACGTCCGCCGCTACGTGCCCGAGCTGGCCCACGTCGCCGGCAAGGCCGTGCACGAGCCGTGGAAGGTCCTCGACGGCTACGCGCACGGCTATCCCGAGCCCGTCGTGGACCACGCAGAGGAGCGGCGAGAGGCGCTGCGGCGCTACGAGGAGACCCGGCGCAGCTAGCGGCAGCGCTGCGATGTACATCTCAGCGTTTCCGGCGCACCATGGTGTCATGACCGAACTCACCGTCAGCGACGCCCGCGCGCGACTTGCCGATGTCGTCGACGAGGCACGGGTGCGCCACGACCCCGTCTATCTCACGCGACGCGGGCAGCGGGTCGCGGCCGTCATCGATGCCGACGACCTCGACCGCCTCATCGAGGCCGCCGAGGACCTGGCCGACATCCAGGCAGCCCGCGCTGCCCGCAGCGAGATGACCTCCGAGGGCGCCGTCCCGTGGGACCAGGTCAAGGCGGACCTGGGCCTGGCATGAGCTACCGCATCGAGCTGAGCCCCGCTGCAGCCCGACAGCTCCGCAAGCTCGATGGCGCCGCACGCCGGCGTGTTCAGGCCGCCGTGGAGCTCCTGGCGTCCGACCCCCGTCCTCCGAGCGCGAAGAAGCTGGTCGGCGGAGACGGCGAGTGGAGGGTGCGGACCGGGGACTACCGCATCGTGTACGAGATCCACGACGGCGTCCTCGTCGTCCTGGTCCTGGCGGTCGGCCACCGACGAGAGGTCTATCAGCGCCGCTGAACGCACGCGAGCCGCTGAGCGGTCAACCCATCGCTGCGCTCGGTCCGGCTAGGCGTTGCGGCGCGTGAGCTCGGCGGTCAGTGCTGCGGCAAAGGCCGTCCACGCCGCGTATGGCGCGAGGATGACCCCCTTCTCGGGGCTGGCCCCGGCCGCGCGCCGCACCAGGTCGGCCGAGCTGGCGGCGAGAGCCACGGCCTCGACCGTCGACACCCGCAGCTGCTTCGCGCCGAAGAACAGCGCGCTCCACCCGGCGTTGAGCACCAGGTTGGTCCCGAGCGCCACGGCGTACTCCCGGGCCTCGTCCTCGCGGCCGGACTCCTGCAGGTCCGCGATCGTGAGGGCGGAGACGAGGGCGATGTCGGCATACAGCGCGGTCCAGGCCACCGGGAAGGCCCACGACGGGGGCTGCCAGGAGGGCTTGGACAGGTGGCGGTACCACCGGCTGCTGGGGTCGGTGACGAGCGAGCCCACGACCGCGGTGGCGGTCACGGCGGCACCCGTCCAGGCCAGCGTTCGGCGCCAACGCCGGGTGTCCGACCCCCGGGCCGCGCGACGCACGGCCTCCTCGAATCCCGTTGCCCCACCGCTGGGCTCGCCCACCAGGTCGGCGAGGTCGTGCTCGGACGCGACGGTGTCGTGCAGCAGCGACCCCACGAGCGGCTTGGCCAGCTCGTAGTCCACCGGCGTCACGAGCCCGATCCAGCGCGCGGCGGCCCGCGGGGTCGTGACCGGCGCGGTCAGGACGAGGCGCGGCCCGAGGCCGAGGGCGGAGGCATAGCGCTTCATCATGTCGGCATAGCTGACGACGTCCGGCCCGGCGATGTCAAAGGTCCGGTTGACGTCGGCCGGCAGGTCAGCCGCGGCGACGAGGTAGTGCAGCGCGTCGTCGACGGCGATCGGCGCGATGGTGTTGCGCAGCCAGCTGGGCGCGATCGCCCCCGGGAGCCGCTCGGACAGGTGCCGCAGCATCACGAAGGACTGCGACCCGTCACCCAGCACCACCCCGGCCTGCAGCGCCGCCGTGGGGACGCCCGACCCGAGCAGGATCTCGCCGACCTCGACCCGCGACGCGAGGTGCTCGGACAGCTCCTCGCCCTCGGGGTGCAGCCCACCGAGATAGACGATGCGCGACACGGACGCCTCGCGGGCTGCGGTCGCGAACGCCTCGGCCATGGACCGCTCCTCGTCCTGGAAGTCGTCGCCGTCCCCCATCGAGTGCAGGAGGTACCACGCGACGTCGACGTCCCGCAGCGCCGTCGCCAGGTCCTCGGGGGAGGACGCGTCGCCCTCGACCACCTCGACCTGACCGGGCCCGGCCGTGCCGTCGACGACGGCGTCGCCCCACTCGGCGTCGCGGACCTTGTCGGCGCTGCGCGACAGGACGCGCACCCGCCAGCCGCGCTCGATCAGCGCGCCGACGACCTGGCCGCCGACATAGCCGGTGGCGCCGGTGACGAGCCCGAGACGGGTCTCCGGGTGAGCAGCAGTCATGACATCTCCAAGAGCTCGAGGGTGGGGCCGAGCAGCAGGAGCATGCCGATCGACCAGGTCAGGTGGGCGACGATGGGGGCGAGCACGCCCTGGGTGAGGCGGCGCAGGACGGCGACGGCGAGCCCGACGAGCAGCCCGGCGAGCGCGAGCAGGGGTATGCCGGCCAGCGCCGTCACGACGGTGTAGACCACGGTGCTGCCCACCACCGCCCAACGTCCGCCGAAGGCGTCGTAGAGCGCCCCGCGGTAGAACAGCTCCTCGACCACGCCGTTAAGCGCCGTGATCGCCACGACGATGGGCAGCGAGCCCCAGCGAGCGTGGGCCAGCAGCTGCTCGACGGGCTCGCGGAGCGCCGGCACCTGGGCGACGATCCCGGCGCCGATCAGGAACACGACGAGGAGCACGGCCCCGACGCCGAGCCCGACGAGCACCAGGAGAGGTGCCCGGCGCTTGCCGAGCTCCTCGGTGGCACGCAGGGGGCGACCGGCGACGAGGGCGCCGACGAGCAGGACGGCCGCGAGGCCGAGGGTGGCGGGGTAGAAGAGCTCGTCGCCGGGCTTGATCCGCAGCGCCCAGGCCAGGACCGAGGCAGCCACGACGACGGTGAGCGCGGCGACCACGCGGCGACGCGTCCGGGCGGACGGGTCCTGCGCACCAGCGGCCGAGCGCTCGGCCTGCAGATGACGTGCGAAGGCCTCGCGCCAGTGCTCCATGACCTCACCCTATCGGGATATCTTTCGGTCATGGAACGATCCGACCCGACGATCTCGCTGCCCCGCGTGTCGGTGGTCGTCCCCGTCCGCGACGATGCGGAGCACCTGCGCCGCTGCCTCACAGACCTCGCCCGGCAGTCCGTCGCCCCGTGGGAGGTGGTCGTCGTCGACAACGGCAGCTCCGACGGCTCCGCCGCCCTCGCCCGGTCGTATGGCGCCCGCGTGGTCACCGAGCCCGTGGTGGGGGTGCCCGCCGCGGCGGCCCGGGGCTACGACAGCGCGACCGGTGAGGTGATCGCGCGCTGCGACGCGGACTCCCGGCTGCCACGCGACTGGGTGGCCCGGGTCGCGGGCCGGTTCGCGAGCGACGAGCACCTCGACGGGCTCACGGGTCCCGGCGTCTTCTACGACCTCGCCCCGCGCCTCGCGCCGCTGGCCACCGTGGCCTACCTGGCCGGGACCTTCGCCGCGACGGGTGCGGCCATGGCCGGCATACCGCTGTGGGGGTCCAACATGGCGCTGCGGCGCAGCGCCTGGGAGCGCGTGCGCCATCTCGTGACCCGCGACGACCCCGAGCTGCACGACGACCTCGACCTCAGCCTCGCGCTCGGGCCGCGCGCCCGGATCGTCCTCGACCCCTGCCTCCGGGTCGGGGTGGCGGGCCGGATGTTCCACTCCCCCAGCCAGGCCTCGCGCCGCGTCCGGATGGCGATGCGCACGCTGCGCCACGGGTGGGCCTCGGGCGGGTCCCCGGGGCTGAGGTGGGTCGACCGGCTGGGCGTGCCCATCGGTCCCGGCCTCCCGGCGCGACCGGCCGTCCCGGACACCCCCGGCGCCGAGCAGGTCGTCCTGCTCGACGCGGCCGGCCACGCCATCGGCACCGCCCCCAAGCGCGCCGTCCACCACGAGAGCACGCCCCTACACCTGGCGTTCTCCTGCTACGTCGTCGACGACCAGGGGCGGGTGCTGGTCACCCGCCGGGCGCGCGACAAGGCGACCTTCCCCGGGGTCGTGACCAACTCCGTCTGCGGCCACCCGGCGCCCGGCGAGGACCTCGCCGCGGCGGTCGCGCGGCGGGCCGCCGACGAGCTGGGGCTGCGCATCGGCGTCGCCCGGGTGGTGCTCCCCGGCTTCGCCTACCGCGCCGAGATGGACGGCGTCGTCGAGCACGAGCTGTGCCCGGTCCACGTCGCCGAGCTCGTCGGAGTGGCGACCGACCTCGCGCCCGACCCCACCGAGGTCGACGACGCGTGGTGGGTGCCCTGGCCCGAGCTGCGCGACGGCGTCCTCGACGGGTCGACCACGGTGTCGCCGTGGTGCGCGGACCAGGTCGCGCTGCTCGCGGACCTGCCGGACGACCCGCGCGACTGGCCCGTCGGCGACCCGGCAGCGCTCCCGCCGGCGGTCCGAGACCTCCGGCGCCCGGCCTCGTGACGCGGCACGACTGGCTGGTCGGCCAGGGCCGGTGGCGCTGGGGCGATCTCCTGCGCCTCGTCGCGGCCGTCACGGTCCCGCTGGCGTGGACGCTGCACGGCGGCCCGGCCGCGGCCGCGATGTTCCTGGTGCTGGGCGGGGCGATGGCCCTGCGCTTCGTCGACGCCGACACCCCCACCGACCTCGTCGCGCAGGTCGTCCTGCTGGCCTCCGGGTGGTGGGCCGCGGCCGGGACCTACGACCAGGTCCGCGGACTCGACCTGGTGGCCCACGCCGGCTGCGGGGCCGTGATCGCCCTGCTCCTGCTGCACCTGCCGACGCGCCGGCCCCGCCCCGCCCTCGGCACCGTCATGAGCACCACCCTCGCCGTCCTCCTGCTCGGCGTCATCTGGGAGCTCGGTGAGTGGGCCGGTCACCTCTGGGTCGACCCCGCCATCCACGTCACGTATGCCGACTCGCTCACCGACCTGGTCGCGGACGGGGTCGGGGGGCTCGTGGCCGCCCTGGTCGCGACGCGGGTCAGCCGACCAGCCAGCGAGCGATCAGCAGCTGGGTCAGCAGGAACCCCACGACGTAGTTGATCCACAGGAACCTGCGCCACCCACCGTTGGCGCGCGGCGCCTCCTCGTCGGAGAGCGAGCGATAGGGCCACACCATCCACAGGTAGGGCAGGACGAGCAGCGCGGCCAGCAGGCCCCAGCGTCCCGTGGTGGCGAGCAGGAGCCCGGTCGCGGCATACAGCCCGGCGCTGAGCCGCACGGTGGCCTGCGCCCCGATGACGGTCGCGACCGACCCGATCCCGGCGGCGCGATCCGCCGTGACGTCCTGCACGGCCCCGAACGCGTGGCTCGCCATCCCCCACAGGAAGTACGCGAGCAGCACGACCCAGCCCTGCCAGGGCAGGGCGACCCCCGCCAGCACGACGCCGTAGACCGCGGGCGACACGAAGTGGGTGCTCGAGGTCATCGAGTCGACGAACGCCCGCTCCTTGAACCGCAGCCCGGGCGCGGAGTAGGCCACGACCGCTGCGACCGACACCGCCAGCACGATCCCGGCCGCGAGCGACCCGTGCGCGAGCAGCCAGAGCACGAACGGCACGGGCAGCAGCACGGCGGCCCACAGCGTCAGCCGGTGCAGCGACCGGTCCAGGACGATGCCCTCCACGCCGCCCTTGCGGGGGTTGCGCAGGTCGGACTCGTAGTCGAAGACGTCATTCACGCCATACATGAGCAGGTTGTAGGGGACGAGGAAGAAGACGATCCCGACGACGGCCCGCAGGTCCAGCCGCCCGGCGGTGAGCAGGTAGGCCGCCCCGAAGGGGTAGGCCGTGTTGACCCAGCTGAGCGGGCGGGAGGAGGCGACCAGGCGCCCCAGCCGACTCTGCTGGCTCTGCTGACTCATCGCCGGATCTCCTTGTCCCGCAACCAGACCCACAGGGCCGGCAGCAGTATGGCGGCGCCCAACGGGTAGGCGAGGTCCTCCACGGGGGCGAGCCCGAGCTGGAGCCCGCTGCGGTGCTGGTCGCCGTAGTCGAACAGGTCGGCGGCGATCATCAGGTTGTCGAAGACGACCGTGAGCAGGGCCAGCCCGACGAGCGTGAGCAGCAGGGGGCGCAGCCACGGGTCCCGACGCCCCACACCGCCACGACGGCCCGACGCCCGCAGCGCCACGGCAGCCCCCACGACGGCGAGGCCCAGCATGACCAGGTTGACGAGGGCGAAGGTCATCGCGCGTCCCCCCGGTGACGGGCCCAGCGCCGCCCGCCGCACCACAGGCACATCGTCGACCAGCACAGCAGCACGAGGAAGAACAGCTCCTCGACGGGCAGCTCGGGGGCGACCTGCAGGCCGGTCATCCAGCGCGTGTCGCCCCGGTGGAAGAGCCCGAGCGCGATGCCGGCGAGGTCCCACAGGACGAAGTACGCGAGCCCCACGACCAGCACCACCACCGCTGCGCGAGGGCGGTCCCAGACGAAGAGCCGCCACCGTCGGTCGATGGTCGCGACCCCGGCCAGCGACACGAGCAGACAGGCGAGGTAGGCGAGCCCCTCGAGCCCGGCCAGTCCGCTCACGCCCCCGCTCCCCTGGGCCGCCGCACCAGGGCTGCCGCGGCCGTCGCGGCCTTGATCCGGGTCGGCACGCGCACGCGCTCGGTGAAGACGTCGTGGTCCGCCGCCTCGATCCGGTCGAGGATCTGGGAGTAGAGGGTGCGGGCGGTCGCCACGCAGCGCGCCGACGTGTCGGGCAGCATCGGGATGCCGCGGTCGGCCTCGGCATACAGCCCGCGGTTGCGCTCGATCTGCTCGGCCATGAAGGACCGCCACTGCGGGGTGACCCGGCGCAGCGCGGGGTCGGCCCCGTGGGCGCGCAGGTCGGCCTGCGGCAGGTAGACCCGGCCGCGGTCGAGGTCCTCGGCCACGTCCCGGATGAAGTTGGTCAGCTGGAAGGCCAGGCCGAGCGCACGGGCGGGGGCGAGGGCGTCGGGCGTCGTGGGTCGCAGCACGGGAAGCATCATCTCGCCGATCACGGCCGCGGACCCGTCCATGTAGCCGAGCAGGTCCTCCCAGGTCTCGTAGCGCGTCGTCGTGAGGTCGGCCGCCATCGCCCCGAAGAAGCGGTCGAGGACGGCCTGCTCGAGCGCACAGCTGCGCAGGGTCCGGACGACGGCCGCCAGCACGGGATCCTCCACCGGGGCGCCGTCGACGGCCTCCAGGACCGTATGCCGGAAGGCCGCGAGCCGCCGCTCGGTGTCGCGGACCTGCCCGGGCGTGGTCGCTCCCGGCTCGTCGACGATGTCGTCGGCCGCGCGGCACAGGGCATAGACCGCGTGCACGTGACGTCGCCGCTCGACGGGGAGCAGGGCCACGCCCCAGTAGTAGGTGGTGCCGTGGCGGCGCGTGATCGCGGCGCACCGGCGGTAGCCCTCGCGCTCGAGGGGGGCCAGGGGTGCGGTGGCCGGCGTGGCGGCCGGGGCGCTCACCGTGCGCCTCCCGGTGCCGCCGCCAGCGCATCGACGCGGTCGGCTGCGAGCTTGCCGCTGACCAGGACCATCGGGACGCCGACGCCGGGGATCGTGCTCGACCCGGCGAAGACGAGGCCGGGGACCCGGCGCTCGAGGTTGGACGGTCGCAGCGGCCCGGTCTGGGTGACGGTGTGGGCGAGGGCGAACGGCGTGCCGCGGGCGTGGCCGATCCGCGCCCAGTCGGCCGGGGTCCACAGCTCCTCGGCGACGACGTCCGTGGGATAGCCCTGGGCGCCGAGGAAGGCGTGGAGCCGCTCGCGCATCGGGCCGGACTCGCGGTCCCAGTCCTGGCCGCCCTCGAGGTTGGGGACGGGCTCGAGGACGTAGAGCGTGGAGCCACCGGGGGCGGCGAGCGCCGGCTCGGTGACGGTGGGGACGGTCACGAGGCGCGAGGGGTCCGGCATGAGCTGCTTGCGGCCCAGCAGCGCGTCGAAGGACTCGTTCCACTGCTCGCCGAAGTGGATGTTGTGGTGCGAGAACTGCTCTCCCACCGGCGATCCCGTGCCCACGTGCCACACGACCGCGGACGGGGAGTAGGTGCCCTTGCGCACCGCGCGCGGCGGCCGCAGCCCCGGCAGCAACCGCTCGTAGGCCACCGGCAGGTCGAGCGTGCAGACCACCACCGGGGCGTGGAGGCGCTCGCCGTCGACCAGCTCGACGCCGGTCACGGCGCCCCCGGCGACGCCCTGGGCGTCGGTGCCGGAGCGCAGCAGCCGGGCGACCTCGGCGCCGTAGCGCACCTGCACGCCGGCGCGCTCGGCCGCGGCGGCCATGGCCACCGGGATCGCCCCCATGCCGCCCTCGGGGAAGTAGACCCCCTCGACCGTGTCCATGTAGGTGATGACCGCGTAGATGGCGAGGGCGGACTCGGGCGGCAGCCCGGCATACATCGCCTGGAAGGTGAACAGCCGGTGCAGGCGAGGGTCCTGGAAACGGTCCCGGATCAGCGGCCCGAGGCGCCGCAGCGGCCCGAGGCGCAGGAGGCGGGCGACGGCGCGCGGCTCGGTCAGCATGTCGGCCACGGAGTCGAAGTTCCGCTCGATGAAGTGCGGCATCTCGACGGCGTAGAGCTCGCGCAACCAGGTGACGAAGCCGTCGTAGGCGGCGGCGTCGACGCTGCCGCAGGTGCGCCGGATCTCGTCGCGCATCGCCTCGTGGCCGTGGCGCACGTGGATGGTGCTGCCGTCGTGGAAGGTCGCACGGTAGGCGGGGTCCAGGGCTCGCATGGGGACGCTGTCGGCGACGCTGGTCCCCACGGCGCGCAACGCCTGGTCGAGCAGGTCCGGCATGGTCATCACGGTGGGGCCGGTGTCGAAGGTGTAGCCCTCGTGGCGGGAGCGCCCGGCGCGCCCTCCGGGGCCGGCGTCACGCTCGACGAGGGTCACGTGGTGGCCACGTCCTCGCAGGTGGCAGGCAGCGGAGAGCCCCGCCAGGCCTGCGCCGACCACGATGACGTCGGTCTGACGGTCCGGCATACGGTCCAACCTCCTGGGAAGTAGGATCGGGCCGCCTGCCCTTGCAGACCACGCCCTCGTCGCAAGAAAGGTTCTTTCGACGGTCGAGTCATTCCACCATCGAAATACGTCATGGTCAACCGCCACCAGCCACAGCCGGATCCGCAGCAGCGATCCCAGCAGACGCCGACGGACCACCTCGTCAGCGAGGTGGGCGACGCCGTCCGCCGGCTCGGCCTGCAGGTCAACTCGTACGTCGCCGCGGTGGCGCGACAGACCGGCCACCACGCGGCGGACCTGCACGCGGTCGCCGTGGTGCGGCGGGCCGCCGAGCACGGGGCCCCGATGGGCGCCGGCGACCTCGGGCGCACGCTGGGCCTCTCGCCCGCCGCGGTCAGCGCGATGCTCCACCGGATGGAGCGAGCCGGCCACGTGCAGCGCACCCGCGCCGGCGACGACGGCCGGCGCGTCCTGCTCGTCCCGACCGACCGGACCTTCGAGGACAGCAGCCACCTGTTCGAGCCCATGACCGACGGCTTCCGTGAGGTGCTGGACGACTACGCGCCCGAGCAGCTCGCCGTGGTCGCCGAGATCCTGGACCGGCTGCGTGACGCGACCGCCGACGCGGAGCACGAGATCGGCCACCGCGAGCGGGGGCTCGGGCCGGCGTGACCGACCCGGGCCCAGCCCGTCAGAAGACCGGCTTGCCGCCCGTCACGCCGAGGACCGTCCCGGAGACATAGCTCGCCTCGTCCGACGCCAGGAAGACATAGGCCGCCGCCACCTCGACCGGGTGACCGGCGCGACCGAGCGGGGTGTCGGAGCCGAAGCCCTCGACCTTCTCCACGGGCATGGTCGCCGGGATCAGCGGCGTCCAGATCGGGCCCGGTGCCACGGCGTTGACGCGGATGTCCCGCTCGCCCAGCTGGCCGGCCAGGTTGACGACCATGTTGTTGAGCGCCGCCTTGGTGCCGGCGTAGTCGAGCAGGTTGTCCGACGGGCTGTAGGCCTGGACGCTGGTCGTGATGATGATCGAGCCGCCGCGCAGCTCCTCCGCCAGCTCCTGCACCAGCCAGAACGGCCCGAACACGTTGGTCGCGAAGGTCCGCTCGATCTGCTCCGGCGGGAAGTCCTCGATGCGCTCGTGGGTCATCTGGTAGGCCGCGTTGGCGATCAGCACGTCCAGGCCGCCCAGGGCCGCGACGGCGGCCCGCGCCACGCGCTGGTTCTCGTCATACGTCCGCAGGTCCGCCTCGATCAGCTCGCAGGTGCCACCGGCCTCCTGCACCGCGGCCTGCGTCGCCCGGGCGTCCTCGGCCTCCTCGGCCAGGTGCGTGACGACGACCTTGGCGCCCTCCTTGGCAGCGACCACGGCCGTCGCACGGCCGATCCCGGAGTCGCCTCCGGTGATCAGGATCCGCTTCCCGGTCAGACGATCCCGACCGACCCACGACGCCTCGCCGTGGTCGGGCGCCGGGTCCAGGTCGGCGACGGTGCCGGGCCACTCCTGCTTCTGCTTCGGGATGGCGGACAGGTCTGGGGTGCTCTGGGGCATGGTCGTCCTCGCTCCGTCGTGATGCGGGTTGGGGTTGGGGTGCAGGTTCTTGTCAGGTTCGGGTCAGCGCGGGGGTCAGCCGGGCTGGCAGGTGACAGCGGGTGTGGGGCCGCGGCTGGTGGCTGAACCGCGTGAGCGCCGACCGGTGTTGCCTCATGGGCCGGTTCGCCCCACACGACTCTCACGTACCCGGCGGAGACGAGCCTTACCCTGTGGGACGAGGTGAACGTGGTTCGCTCGGTGAGTAGCATTGCCCCGATGACCCGATCGAGGAGCGAGCCCATGGACCAGCTGCCACCCGAGGCGTCGCAGGTCTTCGCCCGCCTCAACGAGATCGTCCACTCCGGCGCCACCACGCAGGACGTCTACGACGCCATCGTCCACGCCACCGTCGAGCTCGTGGACGGGTGCGACCGCGCGGCCATCCTCCTGCGCGACCGGGAGCGGCTGACCAGCGTCGCCGCCACCGACCCGATCGCCAAGGGGATCGACGAGCTCGAGGTCAGCATCGGCGACGGACCCTGCCTCGACGCGATCCTCGACGAGGCCGTCCAGTTCGACCCGGACCTGTCCACGCCCACGGCGTGGCCCGAGCTGGCCGCGCGCGTCGTCGCCGACACGCCGGTGCGCGGGATGATCGGGTGCCGGCTCCTCATCGACGGCACCAAGGTCGGCGCCCTCGACCTCTTCTCCGACACGCCTGGCGCCCTCACCCAGCGATCCGTCGACCAGAGCGCCATCCTGGCGTCCCTCGCCTCGGTCGCCATCATGACCGTGCGCGCCCGCGGCGAGGCCGCCAACCTGACCAAGGCCCTGGACAACTCCCGCGCCATCGGCAAGGCCGTCGGGCTGATCATGGCGGCCCGCAAGATCGACGACGAGCAGGCCTTCCAGGTGCTGCGCAGGACGAGCCAGGAGCTCAACCTGAAGCTCTCCCTCGTCGCCGAGGAGATCGTGCGCGGCCAGTCCCAGCAGGCGCACCGGTGAGCACCCGCCGCCGCGGCTAGACTGGCTCCTCGCGCCGACCACCACCTCACCGGGGTGGCGGTGCACGGGCCTCTAGCTCAGCTGGTCAGAGCAGCGGACTTTTAATCCGCGGGTCGTGGGTTCGAGCCCCACGGGGCCTACCGACATACCCGCAGGTCACAGGCCTGCACGGCGTCCCCGCCGCAAGCTGGCCGGGCGCCGCTGCTAACGCTCCGCTAACGAGCGGGGCGAACACGGCTTCGACCAGGGGCCGGCGGGCCGTCATGACGCGCCCCAGACGGCCGCGGTGAAGGTGCTCACCGCAGTCGAATCGTCCTCAGGGATGACGCTGGCGTAGACGTTCAACGTCACCGACACGTCACGGTGCCCGAGCCGCTTGGACACGATGTGCACCGGGGTCCCGGCGCGCAGCAGCACCGTCGCCTGCGTGTGCCTCAGCTCGTGCAGCGTCAACCGCGGCAGCTCCAGGCCGGCCTGCGACGCCGCGAACCCCTTGGACGCCCAGTCGGGCTGCACCGGGGCGCCGTTCTCCCACGTGAACACCCGCGCGTCGGTGTCGACGTACGCCGCGCCCCAGGCGAGGCGCTCCTCGGCCTGCCGCTTGCGCCAGGCCCTCAACGCCGCGACGGTGCGGTCGTCGATGGCAACCTTCCGATCGCGGCCGTTCTTCGGGGTGCTGACGACGCCGGCGGCGATCGCGCGGCGGACGTGGACGACTCCCCGCTCGAGGTCGACGTCCTGCCAGCGGAGCACGACGACCTCGCCGCGGCGCATGCCTGTCGCGGCGGTCAGCTGCCACAGCGGAGCCCACCGCTGGCCCTCGATGGCCGCGAGGTAGGTCTGCAGCTGCGCGCCGGTCCACGTGGCGTGCTCTGGCTTCGCGCCGCGGGCGATCTTGGACCCGGTCACGGGGTTGACCTCGACGTGGCGGCGGGCCACAGCGACGTTCATGGCCCGCCGCAGGACCGCGCGGGCGAACTCGACGGTGCGGGGGCTGAGGGGCTTGCCGCCGTGCCCGCCCGTGCTGGCGAGGGTGGTGAACGTGTGGGTGATGAGGTCGGGGTCGAGCTCCTGCACGCGGTAGTGCCCGAGGGCCGGCTTGAGGTAGCGCTCGATGTTCGCCTTGTAGCTGGCGAGGGTGGAGGGCTTGAGCTCGAGCTCGGTGTCGACCCACCGGTCAAGCCACTGGCCGACGGTGAGGTCTTGCGGCGCGACCCACGTGCCGCGGTTCACGGCGTGGCGGGCCGCGTCGCGAGCCTTCCTGGCGGCGGTACGGGTGGGGAACCCGCCGACCCAGCGGGGGCGGGTCTTGCCGGTCTTGGGGTCGCGCTCTCGCACGACGTAGGACCACGTCTCACCACGCTGGATGACACCGTCCCGCATCGCCGGCCGCTGCTCGGTCATCACGCACGCCCCTCTTGGATCTCGAGCCGCTCCAGGTCAAGGTCTTGCACGAGCTGACGCAGATCCTCGCCGGTGAGACCCAAAGGCGCCCCCTCCTCCGCCAGCCCCTGCTCGATCACTCGAAGGACCGCCAAGGCCCTCTCTCGCACCGCCCGCTCGTCGTACGGCTCAGCCTCGGCTTCTGCCGTTGCCCGGGCCGCGTTCCGTGCCTGGGCCGTCGTTCGGTGAGTCACTCCTGCCATGGCTTCAACGAGGTGCTGGGTGGCCGAACGCGGCCGGTCACCTTCCCAGTAGAGGAACGGGGAAGGGCTGCCGATGCCGGCGCTCATGTCGACATCGCTTGCCGGGACGACAATCCCGTCGGCGACCGACACTAGGGTCCCTCGGCTTCGGGGGTCAGCAGGGGCGATCAACTCGCTCATGGAGCACTCCAGCGCAAGCGAGAGCGGAAGCAACTCCTCAGCCGTCACGCGCCGTGCCCCCCGCACCACAGATCCGACGGTCTGTCGGTGCCAGGGCTGCCCAAGGGCCGACATCCGCTCCGCGAGACGCGCCTGATCAAGGCCGAGTCTCGCCATCGCAACACGAATCGCAGCACTGACGACGCTGCGCATATCGGTTGTTCTGACGGTTGTCGACTTCGGCATTTGCTCACTGTGCAACAGATTCTTGCCCAATGCAACACTTCTCGTTGCAGCGCGCTCACACATGGCCCCAGGCTGGGATCACCACGAGCGAAGGCGAATCATGGACAACCTCAGAGACCTCCGGCGCAGCCGCGGCCTGGCAATGGATGCACTAGGCATGCTCGCCGGCTGCGACGCAGCGACCATCAGCCGCATCGAGAACGGCAAGGTGCGCGCTAGCAACGGCACAGTCGTCCGCCTGGCAACGACCCTCGGCGTCAGCGCCCGCCGGATGCGCCGACTGTGCGACGCAGCGCTCCCCTCCATGGCCGACGCCTCCTGAGGCCAGCCCAATGGCCTACAGCCCCTCAGCCTTCAAGCGTCGCAGTCGGTCGAGATACCTCCGGACGTCCTCACGAAGCTCTCCGACGCGCGGGGGAACATCCTCGGCCGCGTCATCCCATGAGCCCACCGCCGCATCGGCCTGGTTGAACCATTGGTTGACCAGCGTCGCCAGCCGTGCAGCGTTATTGACCTCCGCGGCGAGGTGCTCCAGCTCGCGCTCACGAGTGACGGTCATTTCCTCCAGATGCCGCCCCAGCACCTTCGCGATCGCGTGCGCTTCGTTCAGCCGAATCGCTCGGGGGCTGGACGAGTCGCGCGCCTCGATCTTGGCGATCGCAGACGGATGGAGATACACCCCGTACTCCTCCAGCCGCTGCGCCATCTGCGCCTGCGAGAGCCCCTTCTCTTCACGCATCTGCCGCAGCTGCCTGCCGAATTGGTCTTCGGGCGATTCCGCATCGTTTGCCACGTTGGGATGCTACGTGCTCAGGGAGGTTGCGTCGACAGGCACGGGGTGGTTTGCTTCAGTAGGTAGGACCAACCCAATGGAGGAAGACCATGCAACTTGATCCCCTCATGAGCACCAGCGACCTCGAGCGTGAGCTCCACATCCCCGTAGCCACGTGGCGATGGTGGCGCCACCAGGGCACCGGACCACGCAGCTTCAAGGTCGGCGCCCGAAAGGTCATGTACCGCCGATCGGACGTCCTGGCATGGCTCGAGCAGCGCTACAACGCCGACACCGAGCAGCCAGCATGACGACCAACCCCACGGCAACGGCGACCACCATCGCCAACCGCTACACCGTGACCGTCCGAGAGGCAGCACAGGTCCTCGGCATCGGCCGGGACGTCTGCTACCGGGCCGTTCGCGCCGGCCAGATCCCATCACTGCGCCTCGGCCGCCGCATCGTCGTCCCCGTCGCTCCCCTGCTCGGGATGCTCGGCGTATCCCCCCACGAAATGAGCGAGCCGGGCTCCGCCACAGAGCCCGGCACCGCCACCACAAACGCCCTCAAGGCCCTCCAAGACCCCATGACGTCAACCCAAGGATCGCACGATGGACACCACCACGACCACCGCCGGTGACACCGCCGTCGTCGACGGCACCACAGGCTTCCTGGCCCACGACCTGAGCGAGCTCGGACGAGACCAGCCCCGTGTCACCCAGCTCGACGACGTCGACAACGTCTCCATCCTGGCCCCCAACGGCACCAACCCCCTCGCCGTCCACGCCCACGTCACCCGCGTCCTGCAGGACCGCGACCGCGCCGCAGGCCGCGTCCCCGCCCTCGCCTACCCCCAAGCGCAGCCGTTCCTCCCCACGCCCTGGCACGGCAGCAGCGCCGCCGACAACGCGCCCACCCCGGCCGGCTGCATCACCGCGGTCCTTACGTACGCCGGCGCCGCCCAGACCACCCGCGTGTTCGCCCAACGCCGCCATGCCGAGCGCTACGCCGACCGCCAACTCAACGCAGGACTGCAGGTCCTTGTCTACGCCACCCTGCTCCCGCCCTCGGTACGGATCCCCGGGCACGCAGACATCCAGGGCGGGGGCCCGTCATGGCTGCGCTGATCCAGACCCCACCCGCACCCGCGCGCCTCATCGCCGTCCGATGGTTCCGAACCCGGAGCGGCCAGCGCGAACGGATGACGCGGCTCTACTCGTCCATGCCCGCCGCCATCGCCTGCGCCCGCAAGCACCGAGCGGCCGGCCACGACCCCGTGGCCATCTACACCGCCCCCGCGCCCCAGTGGAGCGAGGTCGACGCGCCATGACCCCCCACCTCGCGACCGCCCCCGCGACTCGCGCCACCGTCCACGAGCCCTCCGCGTGGCTGCGCCAGCAGCTCGCCACCACCCGACGCGGCATCACCACCGGCACCACCAGCGCCTGCCACCCCGGCCGGCCGCTCATCGTCGCCGCCTGGGACCCCAACCACGCCTGGTGCCGCCACTGCGCGACCACCGCGCCACCACCGCCCAACGAGCACGCCTGCGACAGATGCGGACTCGCTACACCGACGACCACCGGCATCCTCGCCGCAGCCACACCCCGCCTCACGCTCGCAGCCGGCCTCTGCCGCCGCTGCCTCAAGAGAGAGGCGCCCAGCAGGTGACGCCCACCCCCACACCCGAAACCCTCAGCGCCGAGAAGACCGTCCTCGGCACCCTGCTCGGGCACCCCGAGCACATCGAAGAACTCAGCTCCCGCATCGCGGCCACCGACTACGCCGACCCGAAGCACGAGGCGATCCACGACGCGATCCTCACCGTCCGGAACGCCGGGACCCCCGTCGACGCCATCAGCGTCGCTGAACACCTCCGTAGCCACAGGGCACTGGAGCGCGTCGGGGGCCCCGCGTACCTCCACCAGCTCGTCAGCTACGACATGCCGGTCGATACCGCCAGCCACCACGCCCAGCTCGTCCGCGAAGCCGCCGCCCGCAGGCGCGTCACCGAACTCGGCACCCGAATCGCCACGCTCCCCGCCGACCAGAACCTCCTCGACCTCATCCCCGCGGCACGAGCCCTCCTCGACCAGGTCGAGCAAGCCTCCAGCGACACCAGCCTCCACCCTGCGCGCCTGCGCGTCATCACCGCCAGCGACGTCCAAGTCCGCCGCGTCGTCTACACGTGGGAGCGACGCATCCCCACCGGTGCCATCACCCTCATGCCCGGCGAAGAAGGCATCGGCAAGACAACAGTCGGGGCCCGCATCATCGCTGACCTCACCCACGGAACCCTCCCCGGCGAACACCACGGCAACCCCCGCGACGTCATAGTCATCGCCCTCGAGGACGGCCTCGAAGACGTCTACGTTCCGCGTCTCGCCGAGGCCGGCGCCGACCTCAACCGCGTCCACATCATCCGGGCCCGCGTCAAGGAGTCACCCAACGAACTCCCCTACGAGGCAGACATCGTCATCCCCCGCGACCTCGACCTCATCGCCGCCGAGGTCAAGCGCGTCGGGGCGGCCATGGTCTGGATCGACAGCCTCGTCACCACCCTCCCCGACGACCTCAAGGCCATCGCCTACAAGGACACCGCCAAGGTCCTCAAGACCATCAGCGGATGGGCCGAGCTCCACCGCATCGCCGTCGTCGCCCCCTGGCACCTGAACAAGTCCACAGGCTCCGACACCGCCACCCGAATGATGGACTCCCGCGCCTTCCGCACCGCCGTCAGATCAGTCCTCCTCGTCGTCGCCGACCCCGACGCACCAGAAGGCACCACCCAAGGCCTCATCGCCCTGGACAAGGCCAACGCCGGCACGCTCCACGTCCCCGCCCTCCGATACCGCATCCGCGGCGCCACCTACTACGTCACCGAGGTCAACCCCACCACAGGCGAAGTCACCAACGCGGCCGCCACCTGCGGCGTCGCAGACTGGCTCGGCGAAGTCGAAGGCAACGGCCGCGACCTTGCCCGCGACGCACTCGCGCCCCGGATCGAACGCGACAACGACCCCCGCGCCTGGCTCCGCGACTACCTCACAGCCCAAGGCCAGTCGCCCCGCACCGAAGTGCTCACCGCAGCCAAGGAAGACGGGTTCAGCGACTCCGCCATCAAGCGAGCCGCCCGCACCATCGTCAGCTCCATCGTGATGAGCGGGCAACGCCCCGACGGGGCTCCCTACCGCGCCGCCTACTGGGCGCTCAAGAACGCCACCCCCACCGGCTCAGACCAGTCGGGTCACCAACCGGACCTTACACACCCTAATGACCCAACTGACCCCACTGGGGAGGCATATCAAGACCCTATTGATCCCAATGCTGCAGGTCAGAGCAAGTCGGGTCAGTCGGGTCAGTCAAGTGTGCGTGGACCGACTGGCGAACCAGTGACCCGACTGGAGCGACGCGTCCTGGCCGGCCAACCACACCTCATCGACTTCGAGTCCGGCCACTACTACCCCGACCCCGAAGCCAGCTGACACCCACCCCGCCACGAACAGCACCACCCACCGCCACAGAAGACACCCCCCCCCCCCCCCCC